>MNXO01000141.1 GCA_001872995.1 Bacteroidetes bacterium CG2_30_32_10
CTTGAGTAATAAGCAAAACGAAACCATTCATACCATTAAAACTTTTTAATTACTGGTTTATAAGAGATTTCTTTCTTTTTAAATAGAAGAGAGTTTTCAAAAGTTACAGATTCAAATTTATTGCTTAGTCCATAAAGGTTTTCTGTTGCTCCAAGAATTAAAAAGCTATCTTCTAGCATTAGTTGATGAATTCGCGAAAGTATTTCGTCTTTTGTTTTAGTATCGAAATAAATCAATACATTGCGAGCAAGAATAACATCAAAAGTGCCACCAAAACGAGCATTAGAAATTCCCTCGTGCAGCGAACATTTTTGAAAATCGACCATTTCTTTCAATTCATTTTTTATTTCCCACTTATTCTCTGAGCCTACAAAATATTTTTTAAGTCTATCGTCCGAAATGCCTCTTGAAATAGCCATTTTGTCATAGCAACCACTCATAGCCGTTTTTAATACAGGATTATCAATATCGGTGGCAAGAATGTAAAAATCGTTTTTTGTAATATTGAAGATTCCGTTATTATATAAATATTCATCAATAAGCATTGAGATACTATACGCTTCCTGCCCAGTAGAACAGGCTGCACTCCAGATTCTTATTTTTGTGGGAGCTTTAGCTTTGTTTTCTTTGTTACGTCTTATTTTATCTATTAGTTTAGGGATAATGTATTTATAAAATGTTTTAAAAGGGTGGTCATCACGGAAAAAAGAAGTTTCGTTGGTAGTAATAGCAGAGATAATAGACTCTTTAAAACGCATAGATCTACCATCTTTAATGATATTTGAAAATTCGGCAAAACTATTAACTTTAACATCCTTTAAAATTGGTTCAATTCGTTGTCTTATCAAATATTCTTTTTCATAATCAAGATAAATTCCACTAATTTTATGTATATAATCTCGTATAAAAACAAAATCCTCAAAAGAAATTTTCTGTTCCATATATATCTTATAAAATATTTCAGTTACTTTATGTAACTTTTTAGTATCCATTGTTAATAATTGATTCGATTGCTGATGGTATTTTTTCTAATGGCAAAACCTTATTTACATTGCCAGATTCTACTGCTCTGCCAGGCATTCCCCAAACTGTGCTTGTTTCCTCGTCTTGTGCAATAATATAAGCGCCAACTCGCCTTAATGATTCAAGGCTTTTAACGCCATCGGAACCCATCCCTGTTAGAATAGAAACGATAGCTCTATTGGCATAAACATTAGCAATAGAGCGAAAAAGGACATCAACCGAAGGTTTGCAATCGTTTTCGGATGGGTTATCGTTAATGCCAATAATTGTTTTGCTTTCAGAACTTCTACGCACAATCATGTGCTTTCCACCTGGAGCAATGTAAATATATTTGTTCTGAATTAATTCATTTCCCTTGGCTTCTATAACTTTATGTTCGCATCTTTTGTTTAAATTATCAGCAAATGATTTTGTAAAAGCAGGTGGCATGTGTTGAACAATAAGAATTGGCAAATTTGTTAATTTTGACAATTCAGGAATGATCGTAAAAAGAGCCCTAGGACCTCCGGTAGAAACTCCAAAAGCAATAATTTCAATTTTATTGTCATTGTTGTATGGCGAATTTGTTATTATTTCGCCAACTTTAGTGTATGCTTTAGACAATTCTTTTATATTCTGTATTGGTTTTTCATCTATATAATCAAATTTTTCAATTAATTGATTACGTAACTCAGATAAACTAGACTTTAAATCGTTTGTTTGAGGTTTGGAAATAAAATCAAAAGCTCCATTTTCTAATGCTTCAATGGCTGTATCAGCATCTTTTTGGTTGTATGAACTTATTATAATTACTTTTATTTTTTTACATTCTGGGTTTGCTGATTTTAAATCGCGTATTGCTTTTAGCATATCTAAACCACTCAACTCTGGCATTTCCATATCAAGTGTAATGATATCGGGAATTTGTTTGGTGTTAATAAATTCAATTGCTTTTTTACCACTAAACACAGAGCCTACTACTTCGGCATTTTCGAATCCAGAAATGGCTTCTTCTAATATTTTCCGAAATATTATAGAATCATCTACTATCAATACTTTAAGTTTCTTTTTTTTCATAATTGCTATGTTTTTTCAAAGAATGCTTGTTGTTCTAAAAATATATCTATAGTTTTTTATACTATACAAACCTACGAATAATAATATTAATAATCGAATAAAATTATTTTAACGTAACATATTCATAAAATCCTCGTCATTTATAATGGGAATTCCCAAATCATTGGCTTTTTTTAATTTTTCTGGTCCCATATTTTCACCTGCAACCACAAAACTTGTTTTGGAGGATACTGCACTTGCATTTTTCCCTCCATTGTCTTCAATTAATTGTTCAATTTCTTTTCTTCGCTTGGGTGAAGAAAAAGAACCACTTATCACAAATGATTTACCTTTTAATGTGTCACTTTTGGGTGTGAAGGCATCTTCTGTCATTGCAAATTGAATTCCTTTTGCTTTTAATCTATCTATAATATTTATATTATTGGGTTCTTTAAAAAATGAATTAATACTTTCTGCAATCTTTTCGCCTATTTCTTCCACTTCTATTAGTTCATCATAAGTAGAATTAATAATTGCATCTATATTCTTGTAATGATATGCCAATTTCTTTGCAACTGTTTCGCCAACAAAACGGATTCCAATGGAGTATAAAACACGTTCAAAGGGAGTGTTTATTGAATTTGCAATTCCAGCCAATATATTATTAACTGTTTTTTCTTTAAACTTCATTATTCTTGTTTTGCCTTCATCAGAAATAAATGTTTTTTCTAAATCATAAAGCATATCATAAGAAAGGTCGTACAAATCGGCTATATTGTTTAACAGTCCTTTATCAAAAATCACTTCTACTTTTCCTTCGCCTAAGCTATCAATGTTCATCGCTTTGCGACTGATAAAATGTTCAATTTTGCCCTTTATCTGTGGCGGGCAACCATTTTCGTTAGGACAATAATGGTTTGCTTCGCCTTTATTTCTTGTTAACTTGGTGCCACATTCGGGGCATTTGTCAATGTATGTAACTGGAGTGGAGAATAAAGTTCTTTTACCGTAATCTACGCCAATAATTTTAGGAATAATTTCGCCCCCTTTTTCAACAAACACGGCATCTCCTATTCTGATATCTAATTTTTCTACTTGATCTGCATTGTGTAAAGTGGCTCGCTTTACGGTTGTTCCTGCCAACAATACAGGTTCAAGGTTTGCTACTGGGGTAATTGCGCCAGTTCTTCCAACTTGATAACTAATAGATTTTAGAACAGTAATAACCCTCTCTGCTTTAAATTTATAGGCTATTGCCCATCGTGGCGATTTGGAAGTAAAACCTAACTCTTCTTGCTGTCTATATAAATTTACTTTAATAACTATTCCATCTATATCGAATGATAATTTATCTCGTTGTTTATCCCATTTTTTAATGAATTTAAAGACATCTTCAATATTTTTGCATTTCTCTATATATTCTGGCACTTTAAAACCCCATTCCTTTACTTTAGTGAGGTTTTCATAATGCGATTCAAATGGAAGTGATTCGCCAAGCATATAATACAAATAATAATCTAAATTACGTTTGGCAACCTCTGTGGAGTCTTGCATTTTGAGACTGCCTGAAGCAGCATTGCGAGGATTGGCAAAAGGCATTTCTCCTATTTCTATTCGTTCTTCATTTAGTTTTTCAAAACTTTTGTGTGGCATTACTATTTCGCCTCTTATTTCAAACTCATTGGGAAAAGAAGTGCCTAACAATTGAAGTGGAATGCTTTTAATGGTTCTCACATTGTTGGTTACGTCATCGCCATGCGTCCCATCGCCCCGTGTAACTGCACTTTGCAAAACGCCATTTATGTATGTTAATCCAATAGCTATCCCATCATATTTTAACTCGCAAATGTACTCGTAGTCGGTATCAATTAACTTTTTAATTCTATTGTCAAATTCAATGAGTTCCGCTTCCGAATAAGTGTTTCCTAAGGAAAGCATAGGGTATCTGTGCTTTATTTGCTTAAACTCTTTAGTAATATCGCCACCTACTCTTTTGCTTGGTGAATTGATATCTATAAATGCTGGATAATCTTTTTCGAGTTTTATCAATTCTACGAGCAACATATCAAAATCGTAATCGCTAATTTCGGGCTTAGAAAGCATATAATAATTATAATTATGATGATTGATAAGCTTGGTGAGTTGTTCTATTCTTGCTTTGGCCTCTTCTTTGGTCATAATCAAACTTTATTATTCATTTGTTTTATAAATATAAATAATTTCGTTGGCATTTTTAGGGTTTAGTTTATATAAAACAACATCAACAAAACCAGGATATATAGTTGTTTCATATTGGAGCTTTGGAAAGATTGCAACTATGCTATCAAGTCTGCTTTTAATGTTTTTATCATTAAAAAACAATACAAACTTAGGATGGTCTTCTTTTTTGGATGATTGCATAAATGCTTTGAAATTGTGAGCAGGGTTTTCTTGTGTAATATCATATACTCTTATCCACTGTTTCAAATAAAATTGTGGTGGCATTTTGGCTGAACCACGATTGCTATCTTCGAGTAAAATGCTCCCAATATTGGGATACTGAGATAAATATACCATTGACTCCACTCTGGCTTTTTTAGAATACATTGTGCTTATAATGGGTAGTAATGATAAGTTTATTATCCAGAAGAAAATCCAAAAGCTTTTATATAACTTGTTATTTTTATTCCAAAAGTTTGATTTTTCTTTAAAATCATACCATCCAATTAATCCAAGTGTTATAACAAAAGGTATTGCAGGTAGAATAAATCTTTCTTGTTTGTTAGGGAAGTATGAATGAAAGATAATAAACAAGATGGTAGGTAGAAATAATATTAAATGTTTTTTCCAACTTCTGAAAAACCCAAATATCATAAAAAAACTGATAGGAGGAATTAGTATGCCCGCAATTAACAAGGAGTATGAATACCATTTATTGGTTTCGTAATTATAAGCATTGTCGATATTGTATTGTATATATTCTTTAAGCTCTGCAAAAGGATAACCCCATATAATTGTATCTGTAATTCCTTGTATGATGAATATGGAAAGTAACACTCCAAAAGTAATTCCAGCAAATTCAGTCCATTTTCGCATCATTAGCAATGCCAAACCAATACCTGAAATAAAAATAAGCGTTTGATATCTTATAGAAAAGGATATCCCAATTATTAAACCAGCAAGTATAAAGAAAATTAATTTGTTTTTATTTTTGGTTCCTCTAATTATCATCCATAAACCAGCAAAAAGGGGAGGTACGCAAACAAACTCGCTAAGATTTCTAACACTTAAGAACGACATAAACCAAAAGGTTGCCAATAATAAAGCTGTTTTTTTGGCAGTATCTTTATTGCTTAATTTTTCAGCAATTCTATATCCAAAATATACGATTGATAGTGAATAAAAAGCATGCAATATTCTAACAATTAACATTTTTGTTTGTGGTTCGGTAATGTGAATTGTTTTTAAAATACTGAATAATAGATAATGAAGACCTACGTAAAACCAACTATGCCCTGATGGTGTTGATGCATTACTTGGCAACCATCTGTTATAATCGGTCCCATCTACCCAGGACTGCGATGCTTCTATTACTAGAAAATGGTCATCGTGCATACCAAATCCCTTAGAAAAAAATGCTGCCAACAATCTTAATATTATTGCAATAAAGAGTATTAACGCCAAAGGTTTTTCGTTCCAATATTTTTTGATTAATGTGTTCATTTTGTATAAATTCTATTTGTGATTTAAACGATAGGGGGAATTAATAGTAAGGTTTTATTTACGCTAATTTTTAAGTACAAATATATAATTGTTCTGCTAATAAACCAACGAGCAAAGTGTTTTAATTTTATAACTATTCAGTCATTTAGGCTTTAGACTATTAGCATGGAGAAATAAAAAATTAACGAATAAAAACTAAAATTACAGAAATAGAAAAAGTGCATTGTGCGTTGATTAATCAGTTAAAGAAGCTCTAAAAGACTTTAGCTTTAATAACCTTTAAAAAAAAATATTATGTACTGAATAGTTACGTTTATTTTTATAATTTTGTTCAAATTATAATCTATTAATCATTCAT
>MNXO01000075.1 GCA_001872995.1 Bacteroidetes bacterium CG2_30_32_10
AAAAGATATCAATTATTTACCGTTTTCGGATTGGTGTTTTTAACACTGTCCTGTTTTACCCGAATTGTTTTTTATGTTTGGTCGTTCGAAAACATTGATTTCTCCATTGTTTCTCTTTTTGGCATATTTTTAACTGGTTTGTTGTTTGATGTAGGCACCATTTCCTTTTTCCTACTTCCCTACAGTTTTTATTTATTGATACTTCCCAATAAATTTAACGGAAGTTTGTTCGATAAGATAATTACACATTTTGCCTTTTTTGTTGGTTTGCTCATTTTTATTTTTAGCTTTTTTGCAGAATTTACTTTTTGGGAAGAGTTTAATAGCCGCTTTAACTTTATTGCGGTAGAATATTTAATTTATTCGCACGAGGTTTTTCAAAACATCAACGAGTCGTATCCTTTGCCTATTCTTATCTCCTCCATAGTTATTGTTGTAACATTTCTTATCTATTTTATTTATAAAAAAAAGGTTTTTAAAACTACTTTTGAAGCAATTACAACACTAAAGGAAAAATTAATTGTCACCCTTATTTCTTTAGTTGTTGCACTACTATTTATTCTTTTTATTACCAATAAAAATGCCGAATGGTCGAATAATCGTTACGAAAACGAGTTGTGCAAATCGGGTATTTTTTCTTTTTGTGCAGCGTTTAGAAGCAACGAAATAAGTTATACTGATTTCTACATCACTCAAAATTTAAATTATTCTGTTGCCGAGCTTAAAAAAAATGTAGTTGCCAAAAATGATAGCTTAATTTCTGAAAATCCATACAGTTTAAAACGAATAATAAAAAACGAAGGAGAAGAATTAAAACCCAATGTGATTTTTATTTGTGTAGAAAGTTTTAGTGCTAGTTTTATGGCTCGTTTTGGAAGCATTGATAACATCACGCCAAATTTAGATTCACTGTTGAAAGAAAGCATCTCCTTTACCAATTTATATGCAACAGGCACAAGAACAATACAAGGTATGGAAGCAATTACTTTGTCCATCCCACCTTCTCCTGGAAGAAGTATTGTGAAAAGAAAAAATAACCACGATTTTTTTAACATCAGCACTGTTTTTAAACAGAAAGGTTACTCCACCGTTTTCTTTTATGGTGGTGATGGTTATTTTGACAATATGAATCAATTTTTTGGTGGCAATGGTTTTGACATTGTAGATAGAGGAAGAGGTTTTTTAATAGGTGATGATTTTAAATCCAAAAGAACAAACATTGAAGATAAGGAAGTAACTTTTGAAAATGCGTGGGGAGTTTGTGATGAGGACATTTACAGAAAAGTAATAAAAGAAGCTGATTTAAATTATCAAAATAAAACCCCCTTTTTTAATTTTATTATGACCACCTCCAACCACCGACCTTATACGTATCCCGAAAATAAAATTGATATTCCTTCGGGTTCGGGAAGAGATGGTGCAGTAAAATATACAGATTTTGCCATTCATAATTTTATAGAAAAAGCAAAAACTAAACCTTGGTTTAAAAATACGGTGTTTGTTATTATGGCAGACCATTGTGCATCGAGTGCTGGAAAAAAAGAAATAGATGTCGAAAAATATCATATTCCTGCTTTAATATACAACCTTAAAACAGCACCCATCGAAATTGATAAAACCTGCTCACAAATTGACTTATTTCCTACGCTGTTTGGTTTTTTTAATTGGACTTATAAATCGCAATTAATTGGTCGAGATATTTCTAAAATTAAACCAAACAATGAGATGGCTTTTATTGGTAATTATCGAAATTTAGCACTTTTAAAAGACCATAAAATTATGGTATTGGGCGATAAAAAATCGGTTAACTTTTATCAATGGGAAAAAGAAACCAACCAGCTCACCCTTCTAAAAATAGATTCTACATTTTTAAAACAAACGGTTTCCTACTTTTATTCTAACGACTTTTTCTACAAGAATGATTATTATAAATTACACGCTAATTAATCTTCTCTTTTTTTAAAAGTCAGTTTCTTTCTATTTTTGTTTTTTAGAGTCATTTGAAATAACCTAAGTTTATCGAAAATTTTAACAATGATTTATTCCGCTTTAAAAACAATTGCTCGATTGGCTTTAAAAGTGTATTTCAAAAAAATACACATTCAAGGATTAGAGAATATTCCAAAAGAAGGTCCTTTTTTAATTGTTGCCAATCATCCATGTTCATTTTTAGACCCTATTAGCATTGCTGTTTTGGTAAACCATCGAATTAGTTTTTTAGCTAAAGCGGTAATGTTCGAAAATAAAATTATTGCGAACATTTTAAGAAAATTAAATATGGTTCCCATCTACCGTGCTCAAGATGATCCCACTCAGCTTAGTAAAAATGAAGAAACTTTTAAAGGATGTTTTGAAAAGTTGAGTGAAAAAGGGGTGATTATGATATTTCCTGAAGGAACTAGTGAAAGTGAAAGAAAATTACGAAAAATAAAAACCGGTGCAGCTCGAATTGCGTTGGGTACAGCAAAAGAAAACGATTTTAAGTTGAACGTTAAAATTATTCCTGTTGGTTTAAATTATACGAAATCCAGTAGGTTTAGAAGTGAACTTTTTATTCAATTTGGAACTCCTTTAGAAAGTGACAATTACAAGGAGGCGTACAAAAAAAATGAAATTGATACCGTTAAAAAATTAACGGAAGATATTGAAGAAGGGATAAAAAGTTTGATTATAAATATCGAGCAAGAGGAATATAATTTGTTGGTAGAAAGAATTGAAAGCATCTATAAACCGATGCTTTTAAAAAAAGATGCAACCAGCAATCAAAATCCATTTACAGAAATTCAAATTTCAAAAGGAATTTATGAAGCCATCCGCTATTTCCAAAAAAAAGAAAGCAAACTTTTTCATCAAATGAAAACCAAAATTGATGATTATTTTATGAATTTACAACTCATCAACCTCTCTGATAAAGCCATAGAAAAAGGCAACCAACTCGGGAATTTATGGCATTACTTTTTTAAATCAATGTTTTTACTTATTATCGGCTTTCCTATCTGGTTGTTTGGTTACATCCATAGTTTTATTCCTTATAAAATACCTCGGTTAATTGCATTGAAAATTACAGATAGCGAAGCTTTTTATGGAGCCCTACTTATGTCAATTGGAACATTCTCTTTTATCATTTTTTATGCAATCATCACTTATTTTTCTTGGTATTTTGTTCATTCAGTCGCATTTACCATTTGCTACAGTTTAGCTTTACCATTAAGTGGTTTTTTTACTATTTTTTATGCACGTATTGCCCGACGATTTTATTACAATTGGCAATTTATTGCTCGTTTCTTTAGTAAACAAAATTTAGTATTACAGCTCTTATCCAACAGAAACAGCATTATTAATGAGTTGGAAATAATAAAAGAAAAATATTATCAAAATATAAAATAAAATTCCAATCCTCGCCTTTTTAACAACTTTAGGAATACTCGTTATAAAATAACTTTGTTTTGGTAACACCATAAATTATATCTAAATTGGTGGCTCTAAACTAGCTAAAACTAAAACTATATGAAAAAATTATCATTATTGATGTTGAGTATAATGTTGATAAGCTTCACATTTGCTCAAACTTATAACGCCAACTTTTTAGACGGGCGTATTATGTTTAAATTAAAACAAGAAGTAAAAGCCAATCCTAACGAGCTAAACAGAATAGACGTGAACTCTTTAAGTTTGGAAGAGCAATTATCAAATTATCCTGTTCTTGAACAAGCCCTACAAGGTTTTGGAGTTACAAAATTTGAACGTCCTAGTTATTTTACTGGGAAAAAAGAGTTAATGAAAATTTACCGAATTACGTTTACCGATTTTTCAAAAATTGATGAACTGGTGAAAAAACTATCCGCTATTGATTTAATAGAATTTGCTGAAAAAGAACCCATCTACAAAACAGGATTTATACCTAATGACACCTATCATAGCGGAACAAATAAATGGTATCATACGTTAGTAGGTTCTGAAGCTGCATGGAATATTAGTCAAGGTAGTAATAGTATTAAAATTGCCATTGTAGATAATGCAGTATTTGCAAATCATTTAGATTTAACCACTTTCTTACAAAGAGATGTTGCCGATAATGACAATGATGCTACCCCTCCACAAGACTACAATGCAGATGCAGGTTGGTCGCATGGAACACATTGTGCTGGATTAGCAACTGCCGATATCAACAACAACTTAGGAATTGCTTCTTTAGGTGGCAATGTTGAATTAATTGGCGTAAAAGCAACGCCAAATTCTGGTTCATCTGGCAGCGTTTATTACAGTTATGATGGCGTTCAATGGGCTTGTAATAATGGAGCTAACGTGGTAAGCATGTCTTTTGGTAGTTCTACCTCTAGTTCTAGTTTTCAAAATTTAATTAACGCTTATCCAAATGTTGTATTTGTTGCCGCAGCTGGAAACGATAACAATACCGTTCTCAATTATCCAGGAGCTTATAACAATGTGATTTGCGTGGGTTCTGTTGATGCTAATGACACCAGATCTTTCTTTTCTAGTTATAATGGCACTACTCCTTTTGTTGACATTGCTTCCCCTGGAGGTTATTCGAATGGTGGTTTATTAAGCACAGTTTATACAGCAGGAGGAAACAGTTATGCAAAAATGGGGGGAACATCTATGGCAACTCCTTTTGCTGCTGGTTTAGTTGGATTAATGTTGAGTGTAAATCCTGCAATGACACCAGCACAAATAACAGCATGTTTAATTAGCTCTGGTGTTACTATTAACCAAAATATTGGACCAAGAATAGATGCTCTTGCTGCATTACAATGTGTTCAAGCATTTTTAACTGGTGATCCTATTCCTGCGTTTACTGGCTCTCCAACTAGTATCTCAGAAGGACAAACCGTTACTTTTACCGATAATTCTGCTGGTGGTGGAAATCCAATTACTAACTGGACTTGGACGTTTTCTGGAGGGACTCCTGGCTCTTATGTTGGGCAAACACCTCCAGCCATTACTTATGCTACTGCTGGTGTTTATGATGTAACATTGTCCGTTACCAACTCTCAAAGTACACAGGTTTTAACTAAAACTGCTTACATTAATGTTAGTCTTGTTCCTTATGGAGCATGGATAAAACAAAATTCCGGTTTCACCACTGCTTCTAGAGGTATTAATTGGATTTCAATTGTAAACTCTAATATCGTTTGGGCTACAGCTTATGACGGTTCTGGAGGTGGTGCTAATGTTCAACAATTTACCAAAACCATTAATGGGGGAACTACTTGGACTCCAGGAAACATTAATGTTGGTAATACTGGTTTAGGAATTTCTATGATTACCGCTTTTGATGCCAGTACTGCTTGGTTAGCAGCTTATCCAACAACAACACAAACAGGAGGAATATGGAAAACCACCAATGGTGGCACAACGTGGACGAGACAAAACACAGCTACTTTTAACAATGCATCATCTTTTACCAATGTGGTGCATTTTTGGGATGCAAATACAGGTTTCTGCCAAGGAGATCCAATAAATGGGGAATTCGAATTATATAGAACAACCAATGGGGGAACTACTTGGACTTTAGTGCCAGGAGCAAACATCCCTAATCCATTGGCTGGAGAATATGGTTATACTCGTCAAATTGAAGTTGTTGGCAATGACGTTTGGTTTACAACTAACATGGGTAGAATTTATCATTCTACTGATAAAGGATTAAATTGGGTAGTTTATCAATCTCCTTTATCTGATTTTGGTGGAACTGGTCAAAGTGGAAATCTATCATTTAAAGATGGCACAACTGGTTTAATTATTGATAATTTAGGGGTGGTTTATGAAACAACCAACAGTGGAGCCAATTGGAATACCTTAACAACTACTGGTTCTGTATTTGTAAATGGATTATGTTATGTTGAAGGAACTAATACTGTTTTCTCTACTGGAGCAAATCCTGCTGGATCTTCTTACAGTCAAGATGGTGGTGTTACTTGGAACATAATTGATACTGATCAACATTTATATGTTGAATTTACAAATCCTTCTATTGGATGGTCAGGTTGGTTTAATCAAAGTTCGACTGTTGATGGGATGTGGA
>MNXO01000003.1:0-15706 GCA_001872995.1 Bacteroidetes bacterium CG2_30_32_10
TTATGAATTGTCCTTACAAAAATAACAAAAAATAAGTTTTGATTTGCTAATTTTGGTTTACGATTAAATATAAGGATAGTGGTTAGCGATATAAAAAGCTGAACATGTAACCGCATAAAGTGTCAAACCGTTAGTATGTTTGTATATTTTTGCCATTGTCAAGTTACTACTCAATGCCCAGTTTTTCTATACTGTGTTAGCAGTATGGGCTTTGTTTCCTATCATTTTCCCTTGATAGGTCTTATTTTTTTGAGTCATATATAATATCAAAGCTAATGATTGCAAGTATGTGATCAAATGGATTTCTTGGACTGCGTTCTGTTCACCGAGTGAGAACTATAGCTAAATCTGCTCTAAACTCGCTTTTTTTATTTGCTTCTTGTTGCCAACAATGTTCTTAAATTAAAAAGTAGTTTCTATAATTCTGTAGTATTTTTTTTTAAATCTTCACCTAATCCTGACATATTTAATGTAGGCAAATTAATAGGTTCAAATCCAGAAAGATTTGTCAAAGTTGAAATATAAGCCCTAATGTAAGGGAAAAGTAATGCAGGTGCATTCACATAAAAGAATTTACCCAAATTATCAAGTCCTTCTTTGTTTTCAAAAGAATAATTCGCAACAGCTTTAATTTCTATGCTGAATGATTTGTTTTCGTCTTCAATCTTCACGCCAAGGTGCAGTTGAAAATTGCTATCTTTTTTGTTTATAAACCCTTTGGGTGCAAAACCTAAAGATATTTTTTTTGAAGGTTCATTATCGTTTCGTTCAATTACAGAACTAATAATTTTAAAACCTTTAAATTGAAATTTTGAATACTCTTCCATATATTCTAAGCAGCTAATGCATAAGTATTTGAATATTGAAAATCAACATTCTCACTAAATCCTTCTATAATAAAATCAAAATTAAATACTTCGTTATCAAACTTAATTGAATTATATCCCAATTTAAAATCAGGATTGACTATTTCAGATAATGAACCTTCTGAAATAAACACAATATTTTCATCAGGGAATGAAGCTTCAAACTCGTCTTCAATTTCAGCTTCAAGGATAATATAATCCTCGTTTCCCTCAAAAAAACCTATAGGTATGATTTCAATTAAATGACTAAAAGTATTAGCCCTATATTCATACCGTATTTTTATATCACTAAATTTGTTATATAACTCATTCAATTTAGCTTCTATGAATTCTTTTGATTTCATACATTAAAATTTTTTATAATGTAATACCTTATTTCATTTGCTTTATTGAAGGCTTCATTTCCTTTGTCGGAACTCACCTCAATATTTTCATAGTCAGATTCAACTCTAAATTGCTTAAGGTCATTAATCTTTCGTTTAAAATCTTGGCTTTCAAATACACTAGATAAAGTTTTTAATTCATTTGTTATGTAATTTATAACATATTGATGAGTTTTTTGTTGAGTTGCAGAAATATTTGCAGCTTGAGTCTCATAATCAATACTACAAAAATTCTTGATAGTGTGTTTGAGTAATTGAAAACAGCTATAATAAGAGCAATGAACACTTGGTGCAAATAAATTTTGCTTTAATAATGCACTAGCTGCATCAATGTTAAAATCAGATTTTTGTCTTAACTTACTCATAAATAAAATGTAAAAGTATTGATTTTTCTCAACAAAAAAAAATAAAGAATATTGATTTTATGTTTTTTTATGAATTAGTACTTAATCTCGCAATGTTTTGGCAATTGCTTTTAAGTGTTAAAATTTACTACAAATATTAACAAAAGCCAAATGCTTTAAAATTATTTCTGTCTTTCCAATGACCCAATGCAGCGCCAATGAATGCAATTGCTAGTCACAATCTTCTCCTATATCTCCCTTAGTAGTTGTCCCATTAATTCTATAGCATCCTTTTTCAAACTTGTTATGCATTAATTCTTTTTTTCTATTCTCCCAATTACCGTATTTGACTATTACCTTCTTGAATTCAATTAATTTTTCTAATTTTTTATCATGATATTCTCTTTCTTCAGGGTAATCAAATTTTATCACTTTAGAAAATCCTGCTGATTTTGTTGTAACTGTATATTCATCTCCGTCTTTGGTAATTGAAACATAGTTATGCAAAATATCTATTTCATCTAAACTTATTAAAGTGTCAATCTGATTATCAATATAATAGTCAATTAGTGCTTTTACAGTATCTGCATTTACTATTGTTTTTATATAAACTGTTCTATATATCTCTTTTTTAAATTGAAATATATAGTCGAAACAATAACCATGATAATTATTTAGGTTTGTTTTAAATAAAATCATAGAATGTCCAAAAAGATCTATTTTAATGGAAAAAATTGATGTATCATTATCAAGAATATGCTGATCCTCATTAGAAATAGTCATTTCCATAGAGTCTGTCCACCTTGAGTAAGTGGAAATCTGCCCAATTAATTGATTTGGTGTCTGAAAAAATAATATAATCGATATTACGAGTATGTTTCTCATTTTGATTGTGATTAACGTCATTTTGTCTAAAAACTCAAAACTACAAAAACTAAGTATTATAAACAAGTTTTATAAACTTAATCTTAATGAACCGCTGTATTCTAGAACCGTACATATTTCGGTGCGAGAGGTCATCCCAGCCAACCTAGTTAATTGGGTTGCTTACTCGATTATGCACCGCATCTCTTTAGTTTATTTGTCCCGTTAATAAATTATTAAATTCCGTTTGGTTGGTCGCTCTATTTAATATTATCAAAGTGTCTTTGTTTGCAGATAATTTTATCTTTATCCAACCATAACAATAAATGATTTCTCCACTTGGGTAGGACAACATTCGGTATCCAATATACTTTTCTCCCTGACCTATAAATTGATCAAGGTATAATTTAGTATTGTTAGTCCATGTTCCATTTTCAGAAACTTTGGTATTTTCTGTTAAGGCTTTGATCTGATTAGTTTCTTCATCAACTAAAAATTGATTTCCTCCATCGCATAGAATTGGAATTGAATTTGAAGAGAGGTAAGCTTCAAAACCATTAGTCAAATCACCAGTGATATTAAAGATTATATCTTTACAAGCACCGGAAATGGAATCATACTGCGTTGCAATTATAGTCTTGTTGATTTGTTCAAACCTAATATTTATTATTAGGTTTTGTGTTATCAGGTGTATTATCTGATTTCCGACATGCTACTAAAACTGATAATAATACTATTCCATAAGCTAAAATTTGTTTTTTCATAATGTATAAAGTTTTAATTGTTCTTTTTCTATTCAATTTTAATAAGCCACATGTAATATTTTGACAAAAGCTTTTCGGTGGCGAAATTTACTACAAATATAAACAATAGGATTTGATTTTATATAATTTTTTTTTTTTTTTTTTTAAATTACTTTCGTTTTATAAATGTCTCTCCATGCATTTAATATAAAGCAATTGTTGCTTATTTTAGAATATCTTGTTTTATCATATAGTATTGTATCTAGTGATTTAATAGGGACTTTAGGTCTATCTTTTATAATATGATTAAATATTTCATTTTTGTTTAAAGGTTTATTAAAGTGTAATAGAGTATTAGAAATTGAATCGAACATTGATTCATTGTTCCCTGCCCATTCAGTAAGTCCCCAATAACCCGATTTTCCTTGTGCAACAAATTTATCATCTGTTACTAGTTGATTTGCTAATGTTTTGGTTGCTCGCTTTTTAGATTTGCTTTTATGCAGAATATGGTTTATTTCTTTTATTATCTCCGCTAATTTAATGAACTCTCCTTTATAACTAAGAAATCGATATGCCATATCTTTAGCACCAGATAAGTTTTCAAATTTTAGTTGGTATTTTATTTTATCAACATTAGAAACCTGTTCAATTTCTTCAATTTGGTTACAAGCAATTTCAATTAGGTCATTTGGAAATTTCTGGTTACTTCTTTTAACGTAAATAATTATGTCTTCTAATTCTGAAGCTATTTTGCTTTTCTCTATAAAAATATAAACCAAATAACAAATTTTAAAAAATAATTCAATATCAGCTTTTTTATCAGTAAAAATGAAACTGTTATTTTTAAGGTGATGGGCTATTGGAGCTCTCTCTCTTATTTCTAAGATGTCAAATAGTACACTTAGAAACTCTTTTTTAATATTGTCTTTGTCAATTCCAAATTTATTTAGTAACGCTTCCTTTAGATTATTCTGTGATAAAATACGAAATTGAGAAACTTCATTTTGAAAATTAGTAATAATGTCACTAACCTCATTAATAATTTTATAATCATGATTTTCATCTTTAATTATGGAATAAAAAAACTTATTGAATTTAATGAGTTGCTGTCTTACTCTTTCTTTTGTTTTATCCATTAGTAAAGCTATTTCCTCTTTGGAGTATGCCCTGCAATCGATTCCATAATATTTTGAAATTATTTGCTTTATTTCTTTGTCTCTTTCAATTTTTGAATCAGTCTTTCCAATCGGTTTGTCTAAGCAAGAAAAATACTCTCTACAAATAATTTCAATTAAATCTATCGGAGAAAAAGATTGAATATTTTGATTGCAAATAGAACTTGTTAAATCAATTCTAAGATCAAAAATTGTCATGTTTGTTTTTTTCATAATATTTGCAATTAAAACAACTTGCTTTCTATAGGGTTGCTTATAATATATTATCTATACACCTCACAACACCAAAAGGTACACAATATCTCCATTAATTAACCTGCTTTAAACACCTTTTTCTTGTTTTTGGGTATATCATATTTCTAACAAATCTACTCATTTTTTATTATCAAAAAAAACATTCTATTTTAATTCAGTATTTTCTTCAACTATTTTAAAACAACTCCTCCAACTCCCATTTTATTTCCTTCCCTCCTTTTGCACTTACTTTAGTTATTAACTCAGTGGTTTAACCTAATAATAAGACTTTTGCTTTATGCGGATAAACGTTACGCATTTTTTAAAAGGGGAAGCCTTAAACATCTATTGCTAATAGCCTGTTTATAAAAACACTAAAAAAAACAAAATAAAACTTGCAAAACGCAACTTCGCATCTCCTCTTTGTAGTTAATAAATAAGATATACCTACACCAAACTTCATCTTTTAAAAGCAAAAACATCCACTTATTGAATAATATCTAGCCTTTTACCAGGATTTTAGAAAGTAAATCAACAGAAGTCTTATTAATTAATTGGGTAAAGGAATGTTCTTTGACATATTGGTATATAATGAAGCTATTTTATACATCCTGTTTATAGATATTGTAATAAAATAAGTCATTTTTGTTAGTTGTAACGGCAAGCTAGCTTAAAAACAATTGTTTTAATAGCTTTCTGCTATCGATATAAACGTAAAACAACTGCATACCAACTACCTTAAACTAAAATGCTTGTCTATACAGACGCCACAAAAAATATCCACGAAGGAATTTATCGTGGCGTTTTGCCACAGTTAATTTGCAACAACAAATTTGTTGTGGAAATTTCCCACAGTTAATTCGCAACTACAAATTTATCGTGGGAATTTACCACAGTTAATTTTCAACTACAAATTTATTGTGGGAATTTCCCACAGTCAATTTGCAACTACAAATTTATTGTGGGAACTTGTTTTTATCAAATAAACAGTTTATTGTAAACTATCATCAACTGAATATAGAACAAATGAACCAAGCCGATAATGGTCGGCATCTGTTTGTTAAATGTTGTTTGCAGCTATGTTACGATATACAACTTAATTGCAAAAATTTGTAGCAAATTTTCAATAAAAATAAAAAATAGCATTTGCTTTTTTTTTGAATTTTATATAGGTTTGCGATAAATTATACTAATTGTATTTATTTTTTTGTCCAAACAAAAAATAAATTACAATTGTAAATGCCGATACTACTTGAATTTAGTCCAATAAGACAAAGTCGAAATTGGACTATTATGAATGTGTAATCGGTATTACGTCAAACGATTTGTTTAATAAAAAGGTATTTAATGATGCAGGAAAATAATTTCAAGGTATATGGGTATCGTTGGGTGATGCTTTGTATCTATATGTTTATAGTAGCAGTTAATCAACTTCTTTGGATAACTTTTGCACCAATTACAAGTGCTGCCACTGTTTATTATGGAGTTTCTGACCTGCAGATTGGAATTTTATCGATGTGCTTTATGATTGTGTTCATCTTGGTTTCAATTCCTGCTTCTTGGATTATTGATACTTATGGAATAAAGATAGGCGTTGGAATAGGTGCGTTATTAACTGGTGCATTTGGTTTGCTGAGGGGATTAGTTACTACCGATTACAATTTATTGCTGTTGTCGCAAATTGGTATTGCGGTTGGGCAGCCTTTTTTGCTTAATGCAATTACCAAACTGGCAGCCCGCTGGTTTACCATCGATAAAAGAGCTACCGCTTCGGGGCTTGGCACCCTTGCGATGTATGTTGGAATTTTATTGGGGATGACGCTTACGCCTTATCTTACTGTTGGATATGGCATCAATGGAATGCTTTATATATATGGAGTTGTTTCGGTGATTGCTGCTGTTATATTTATTTTGTTGGCAAAAGAAAAGCCACCAACAGCTCCCTGCCGCCCCGACCAAGAAGAACGCTCTTTGGTTTTAGATGGGCTAAAAAACACCTTGCGATCTAAAGAATTTATTATCCTTATGTTTATCTTTTTTATTGGCTTGGGCGTGTTCAACAGTGTCACTACTTGGATAGAAGATATTTTAAAACCACGCGGTTTTTCTGTAATTCAAGCTGGCATTACTGGTGGACTGATGATTGCGGCTGGTATTATTGGGGCTTTTATTATACCTATGCTTTCCGATCATTATAAGAAAAGAACCCCTTTTATTATTATTTCGATGGTTGGGGCTACCATCGGACTGATAGGAATAACATTTGCAACTTTCTATTGGCTGTTGCTTGTCTCCGGAATGTTGATGGGGTTTTTCTTGCTTAGTGCGGGTCCTATCGGATTTCAATATGGTGCCGAAATAACTTATCCCACTTCCGAAGGTACTTCAAATGGATTGCTATTACTTATGGGACAAATATCGGGTATTGCTTTCATTTTTGGCTTAGATAGTTTTAAATCGCCAATTTCAGGTGCTATGACCAACCCTATGATGATACTTATTGGGTTAATGATTCTATGCATTATATTAACTACTTGGCTCAAAGAATCTAAAACAATCAAGTGGTAGATTGTTATAAGCCTTGTTATAAATAAAGTTACTATCTCAAATATTTTTTTCAAAAAGGAACATAGAAAATATAAAAAAAAAGTGTAGGTTTGTTGTTAAAATCAGCTAATCAATAAATAATTATGAATAAATTAGCCATCATCATCAAGCAATGCATTAAATTAAAAGCTATTCATTTCAACAAGTCACTGAGTAGCCAATTTGGAATATTCATTTTTATTGTTTCATTGTTTCTCAATTCTTTTCTGAATGCCCAGGCACCATTAAGAGTTGAAATCAATATGGATAAAAAAGACACCAACTATTCGCTCATCCCTGCTTATAAAAATGGTTTATTGGTGATGGGAAATCCAATAATTAAAAAAGGAATTGCTTCCAGAAGTATTAGTTTTACTCATTATGCTACCGACATGAGTTTAATTTGGTCTAAAAAGATAGATATTCCTGCATTATTAACACTAAATACCAGCTATTATGATTCTTTAAGTAGAAATATTTATTTACTTTTTACCGCAAACAATCAATTTACAGAAGGGAAGAGTGGATTTCAGATTATTAAAATCAATTTTTCTGATAATTCCCTTACTTCTAAATCGGGAAATATTACAGAAGGCATCACTGTTAGTGAATTTAGTGTTAGCAACGATATTTGTATTTGGGGTGGTAGAACTGCTCCCGCTCAAAAAGCTCTAACTAAAGGAACAAGTTGTCTGTTTTCATTCAAAAAATCTGCTTTTACAGCCAAACCCATCATTTATTTTACCAATTTTAATACCAACGAAACCAAAACAATTTCATTTGCGGAAAGCTCTGTTATGGGCACCGTGCTAAACATTTCCATTAATAAAGCCTCGCAGACAATTGATGCTATTATTGCTTTAAAAGAAAAGAAATCATCAGATTATTTATACAAAGTATTTGAATACTCACTAACCGGCGATATGATTAATGCCATTAACATTGCTTCAGAAAGCCAAACCAACTTTCTTGAAACTGCAAAAATAATTGCGTTAAGCAAAACAGATAAAATGATTCTTGGCACTTATTCATTAACTAAGAATCATAATAAAAATCCTGATGCTTCTTCCAATACACAGGGTTATTATATTGTTAAAATTAATAATAATATACAGGAATACTGCAAATTTTATAGTTTCAACACATTCAAAAACTTTTATAATTACCTAAGTTTTAAAAATAAAAACAAAGTGTTGAAGAAGAATGCCAAGAATAAAAATAAAGGAGGTGAAACAGCGTTGAATTATCAATTGCTTGTACACGATGTTTTTGTTTATAATGGCAATTATATTCTTGCTTCCGAAGCTTATTATCCCGAATACCATACCGAATATTATACCACCTATTACAATGGGTATCCACAAACCAATACTTATACCGTTTTCGATGGTTATCGCTATACACATGCCATTGTTGCAGCTTTCGATAAAAATGGAGCGATTGTTTGGGACAATACAATGGAAATATGGGATATTCTATCATTAACACTCAAAAATAGAATAAGTTTATTTGTAGATAAAGATAATAATATGGTTATTTTATATAATTACAAAGGCACACTCTATTCAAAACTACTAAATGGCAATGTAACTATTGACGAAAAAGACAAAACCCCCATAGAAACCAATTATGCTGACGATAAAGTTAAAAACAATTACACTGGAGACATCGCATATTGGTATAATAATTATTTTGTTGCTTTTGGAACACAAGAAATCCGAAACCCCGAACAAAATCCAACTCACAAAACTACTCGAGATGTTTTTTATTTTAATAAAATTGGGTTTGAATAATATTACAATATTTGTTAAATGACTCTCCCGAAAATAAGTATTATAACGCCTTCCTTCAATCAAGGCAGCTACCTTGAAGAAACAATAACTTCAGTACTAGAACAGAATTATCCTGCTCTCGAATATATTGTAATTGACGGCGGAAGTATTGATAATTCGCAAGATATCATTAATAAATATGAAAATAGATTAAGTTATTCTTTCAGTGAAAAGGACAAAGGTCAGAGCGATGCCATCAACAAGGGTTTTCGTAAAGCCACTGGCGACATTATAGCTTGGCTCAACAGCGATGATATGTATTTCCCTAACACCTTGCAAACTGTTGCTTCTATTTTTAACGATAATCCAGAAATAAACCTTATCTATGGCGATGTAGAACAATTTTACGATAATGGAAAAACAGAATACTATGCAGTTAAAGATTTTGAATCTTTAGATTTTCTTTCAAGGGTTTCTATTCATCAACCTTCTGTTTTTTGGAGAAAAAAAATACTTAAAGAAACTGGTCTTTTAGATGAAACACTTCATTATTTGATGGATTACGATTTGTGGATGCGTATTTTCTTTAATTACAAAACCTTAAAGGTTAATAAATTGCTATCTCGATTTAGAATACACCAACAATCGAAAACAAACAACAATGCTCCAGCCTTATATCTTGATTATCGCAAAGTATTTAGCCGATTTATTCATTCTTATTCCTATTTAGAAAACGAATCAATTCTTAAATCGCTTAATATATATGTTAATGATGATGGGGCTTATTATAAATTTAAGCATCCATTATCAGAAGAAATTATCAAACAAGCATTTTTAAACTATATAAGCAATTGTATTAAACAAGAATATGGCTGGGGAAATATTAAAGAAGCAAATCGCTTGATAATGCACAATCAAAATCCATTGAAACATAAGAATTATTTATCAATATTGATTAAAAACAATCTAGGAATTGGTTATATCAAAAATAAATGGAGAAAATAATTGAAAGTATAAAATTTTCTATAGTAATACCAACCTATAACAGGGCAGATTTCATAAAAAGCACTGTGATATCTGTTTTACAACAAGACTATGCTAATTTTGAGTTAATAATTGTTGATGATGGAAGCACGGATAATACGGAAGACATTATTAGTTCAATACATGATGAGCGTTTACAATATTATAAAAAAATAAATGAAGAACGTGGAGTTGCCCGTAACTATGGATTTAAAAAGGCAAAGGGCGATTATGTATTGTTTTTTGATTCCGATGATTTGATGCATACAAACCATTTATCAACATTATATGAAGCAATTGTAAAGTTTAATAATGAGGTGAATTTTATTGCTTCAAAATATGACCTTATTACAAATAATAAGCACAAGCATTCTTCTGTTTATCCAATAAAAGAAGGATGGTATGACATAAATCTATTTTTAAAAGGCAGTTTGATTGGTTGTATTATATGTGTAAAAAAAAATAATCCAAACCTAAAACTATTTCTTGAAGACAGAAGGTTTACAATTGGTGAGGATTGGATTTTTTTATTGCAAAATCTTCAAAATGATAATATATACATTATTGATAAAGTTACAATCAGTGTAAACGATCACGAAAATAGAACGATGCGTAGCAATAATTCTATTATTATCAGTAAAAACCAACTTGTATTAGAGTGGTTGTTACAAAATATAAAGCTTACAAACATACAACAAAATATATTGACCACTAACTCTTATTATTTTTGTGCTATCCACTCTTATATAGACAACAATAGAAGAAACGCAATGCGTTATTTGAAGAAAATATTGCCATTAAAAGGCTTTGGTAAAAAAGAAATAATACTATTGGTTAAAGTTCTAATAGGATATAGAATTATGAGCAAAGTTTTCGCTTGGTTTCAATGAAGAATACATTTAAAAGTATTACAAATAATGAATTGCCTATATTTATTATCTCAAAATTGCTAATAGGCAACAATAATTTTATATACCTAATAATTTTTTCTTTTCTAAAAGCTGTTCTTTTGATTCAATATAATTTGAATCTTTTGAACTTGCACCAACTGGGCAAACGGCAACACATTTAGCTTCACTAGCAGAATCCATACATTCTGTACATTTATTAGGAACAATATAGGAAGTGTTTCCAGAAATAGCAGCTTGTCTTTTATTATCATGGTGGCTTGTACCATCAGCCATAGCCCATGTTTCACCTGATTTATAAATAGCATTACAAGGACAAACAGGTATGCACGAATGACAACGAATACAATCTTCAGATATAATATATGCCATATTAATAGTATTGTTAAAGTTTTTTTTATTAAAAAAGCCCACAAAAGTGAGCTTTCTTTTTTTGTTTTACACAACTATACAATAGCGTATAATTGAAAGATGATTTATTCAGGATGAATTGCTTCAACTGGACAAACATCAGCACAAGAACCACAATCAGTGCAAACATCAGGATCAATTTTATAGATATCACCTTCAGAAATAGCTTCTACTGGACATTCGTCAATGCAAGTGCCACAAGCTGTGCAATCTTCAGAAATTTTGTAAGCCATAATTTTTAAATTTTATTGTTATTGAAAATTATTTATTTTGTTTGCAAAGATAATATTTAGCAATTAAATCAAAAAAATAAAATAAAACTATTTATTATTTTTCTTATTATCAATTAATTATACACAATAAAAAGGGATTCTATGAAAATTTTTAATAAAAAAAACATCAAAACTTAAATTGGTTAGAAATATTTGATGTAATTTCGCAGCAACAAACGTATTATTCTAAACTATTTATATGACAAAGAAAAAAAATAATGTTGTAGAAAAAGAAGAGGTTGTAATAAAATTTGTTGGTGATTCTGGCGACGGAATGCAATTAATTGGTACCATCTTTTCTGATGCCGCTGCAATATTAGGAAATGACATTGCAACATTTCCTGATTATCCTGCAGAAATAAGAGCGCCACATAACACCATCGCAGGTGTATCTGGATTTCAAGTTCATTTAGGCAAAATTAAAATTCATACTCCTGGCGATTTATGCGACGTGCTTGTTGCAATGAACCCTGCTTCTCTCAAAGCCAATCTTAAATGGGCAAAACCTGGTGCTAACATTATTGTTGATGCTGATGTTTTTGAAGATAAAGCCAATGAAAAAGCTGGTTATAAAACAAACCCTCTTACAGATGGAAGTTTGAGCGATTACAATCTTATTGCTGCACCAGTTTCTTCAATGACAAAGGATTCATTGGCAGCTATGAATATTGACCCCAAAACAGCTGATAAAAGCAAAAACATGTTTGCGCTTGGTATTATTAATTATTTATTTAACAGAACTTTAGATCATACTTTTAAATATTTTGAAGTTAAGTTTAAGAAAAAACCAGCTTTTATCAATATTAATAAAACAGTTTTACAAGCAGGATATAATTTTGCTGAAACTTTGGAAGCAATAAAAACCACCTTTAGCATTTCGTCTGCCAAAATTGAAAAAGGAAAGTACAGAAATATTACAGGGAATATGGCAACAGCTTGGGGATTACTCGCTGCTTCAGAACGTTCTGGCAGGCCCTTATTTCTTGGCTCCTATCCTATTACGCCAGCTACTGAGATATTAATAGAATTAGCTAAATGGAAATCATTAGGAGCAAAAGTGTTTCAAGCTGAAGACGAAATTGCAGGTATTTGTTCGGCTATTGGTGCAAGTTTTACTGGTTCTCTTGCCATAACTACTACTTCAGGACCAGGACTTTCATTAAAAAGTGAAGCAATTGGACTTGCGGTAATGACTGAATTGCCTCTTGTTATTGTTAATGTTCAACGTGGCGGACCTTCTACTGGTTTACCAACAAAATCAGAACAATCTGATTTAATGCAAGCTTTGTTTGGCAGAAATGGTGAAGCACCAGTAATTGTTATTGCTGCTTCAACTTCAGTAAATTGTTTTTATTATGCTTACGAAGCTGCCAAATTAGCAATGGAACATATGACTCCAGTAATTTTGCTAACAGAAGGCTGTCTTGGCTTTGGTTCAGAACTATTTAAAATACCTAAAGTTGCCGATTTACCTGCCATTAACCCTCCTATTGCTGAAGCAAATGATAAAAATTATAAACCATATTTCAGAAACGAAAAAACACTCGTTAGGAAATGGGCTTTGCCAGGAACCGAAGGCTTACGTCATCGTTTAGGCGGTTTAGAAAAGGAAAACATTACGGGTAATGTTTCTTCTGACCCTATAAACCATCAATTAATGACAAATTTAAGAGCAGAAAAAATTGAAAAAGTTGCTGATTTTTTGCCAAATCAAGAAATACTTGGTGAAAAAGAAGGCGATTTGTTGGTGATTGGATGGGGAAGTACTCACGGTGCTATTTATTCGGCTGTTGACGAATTGCAGAAACAAGGAATGAAAATAAGTCAAACGCATTTTAATTACATTTTACCTTTTCCAAAGAACACCGCAAAAATTTTTAAAGGATTTAAAAAAATTGTTGTTTGTGAATTAAATGCAGGGCAATTGGTTAATTATCTGCGAATGAAATTTCCACAATACCAGTTTATGCAATACAACAAAGTTCAAGGTTTGCCATTTGTCGTTTCAGAATTAAAAGATAAGTTTAACCAAATATTAAAGGAGAAATAAACAATGGAAGAAAATTTAACTGTTGAAAGATCAAGAGTTCCGCTAACTAAAGAAGATTTTGTTAGCGACCAAATGGTAAAATGGTGTCCTGGGTGTGGTTCTCATGCCATACTTAGCTCTGTTGCCAATGTTTTTCCTAAAATTGGTTACAAAAAAGAAAACTTTTGCGTAGTTTCTGGTATTGGTTGCTCTTCACGTTTTCCATACTACGTGAATACTTATGGATTTCATGGAATTCATGGCAGAGCCAACGCAATTGCTACAGGAGTTAAAATATCAAATCCCCATTTAAGTGTTTGGGTTGCTACTGGGGATGGAGATTCTTTAGCCATTGGAGGAAACCATTTTATTCATATCATTCGTAGAAATGTTGATTTAAATATATTACTCTTTAATAATCAAATTTATGGATTAACAAAAGGACAGTATTCTCCAACAACTCCTATGGGAAGCATTACAAAGTCTTCTCCCCAAGGCACTATTGACCATCCTTTCAATCCAGGTGAGCTAGTTTTAGGAGCTCAAGGTACTTTTTTTGCAAGAGTTGTGGACAATAACATAAAAATGATGACAGACGTAATGTTTGAAGCTGCTCGTCATGACGGAACATCAGTAATAGAAATCTTGGAAAACTGTGTTATTTTTGCAGATAAAACGCATGAAATGATTACTTCCAAAGATTTACGCGATGACCATCAGTTGCATCTCAAAAATGGAGAACCTATGCTTTTTGGTAAAAATAAAGAAAAAGGCATTCAACTTTCTGAATCTGGTCTCAAAGTTGTTAAATTAGGCGACAATGGTATTACCGAAAAAGATATTCTTGTTCATGACCAATATTCTCAAGACCCTGGCATTCATTTGATGCTTGCTAAAATGCAACCACCTGCTTTTCCTGTTGCACTAGGTGTAATTCGTTCAGCGATGTATCCTACTTATGACGATATGGTTGAAGCACAAATTACCAATGCCAAGAAATCATCGCCAATTAAAACAGTTGATGATTTGCTTAATAGTGGCGAAACTTGGGAAATCAATTAGAATTTATAAAATCAGGTATATAGACTTTAGACATATAGGTTTTTAACAATTAGACAATCAGAATAAAAACCTAAAAGTCTTCAGTTTAAATAACATATTTATGATAGTTACAATTTAAAATCAATTAAATATGAATCTTTTAAAAGGAAAAACAGCTTTAATAACTGGTGCCTCAAGAGGTATTGGAAAAGCCATTGCACAACGATTTGCTTCGGAAGGATGTAATATTGCTTTCACCGATTTGGCATACAATGAGTTAATGCAACAAACCGAAAAAGAATTGATAGCTCTTGGTGTAAAAGCAAAAGGATATGCATCAGATGCTGCAAATTATGAGGATACTCAAAAAGTGGTAGCTGATATAGATGCAGAATTTGGAAGAGTTGACATTTTGGTGAACAATGCTGGAATCACAAAAGATGGAGCGTTGAAACGTATGACTGAAGACCAGTGGGATGCTGTAATAGCAGTGAATTTAAAATCAGTTTTCAACTTTACCAAAGCTATTCAACCGATTATGTGGAAACAAGCAAATGGAAGCATTATAAACATGAGTTCCGTTGTTGGCGTTTCTGGAAATGCAAACCAGTGCAACTACTCAGCTTCTAAAGCTGGTATTATTGGCTTCACCAAATCAATTGCACAAGAACTTGGCTCCAGAAATATTCGTTGCAATGCTATTGCACCAGGATTTATAGAAACAGAAATGACTGCAAAGCTTCCTGAAGAAGTAAAACAAGAATGGGCAAAGAAAATTCCTTTGAGAAGAGGTGGCACTCCTGATGATGTGGCAAATTGTTGTATTTTCTTAGGTTCTGAATTATCTTCATACATTACTGGGCAAGTCATTAATGTTTGTGGTGGAATGAAAACATAGTTCTTAAGAATTGCTTAGATTGACTTAATTTATCATTGTTTACTACCTATTTTTTCTCTTACTTAAAATATAAGAATTGTATCGAACAATGGCTAAATTAAAAAAAACAAAATTCGGAAAAGAATGGTTTAAAGCGACATTAATTGCTTTTATT
>MNXO01000003.1:15725-24293 GCA_001872995.1 Bacteroidetes bacterium CG2_30_32_10
CTTTTGTCATTGAATTTTGTAGTGTCAATTCTACTTCAATGGAAAGCACTTTATTGAACAACGATATTGTGGTTGTTAATAAAATTAAGTATGGTGCTCGCATGCCCATTACCTTGTTGTCTATTCCTTTATTATTTCGTACCTTGCCTTTTAGCAGTTCAATTAACGCTTATTTAGATTGGATTCAGCTTCCTTACTTGCGTTTATTTGCTTCTGCAAACATTAAACAAAACGATATCATTGTATTTAACTACCCACTCGAAACAGAACATCCTATAGATAAAAGACTTAAAATAATAAAACGCTGTATTGCATTGCCTAATGATGTTATACAAATAATTAATAACAAAGTTTTTGTTAATAAAAAACCTTTGTCAGAAAACCCGAATATTGAGTTTAATTACTTAGTTAAACCCAATGGAAAGTCTTTAAAAAGTCAGTTTATTAAAGAAAACGAAATTAATGATGGTGGAATGATAAATGAGTCGGGTGATTATTGCTTTGCACTAACCAATAAAAAAGCAGAGATATTAAAAAAAAATCCAGATATCCTTAGCATAGCAATGTTTATTGAGCCAAAATCTAATAAAAATGATGAATTATTTCCATACAATGGCAACAACAACTGGACATTGAGCAATTATGGACCGCTAAAAGTTCCCCAAAAAGGACAAACGGTTATATTAGACAGCAATAATATATACATATACTACCAAATCATTGCTGATTACGAAAATAATCAACTTGAAGTGAGAAACGATAGCATTTTTATAAATAAGGAATATACTACTTCTTATACTTTTAAGATGAACTATTATTTTGTATTAGGCGATAACCGCTATAATTCTATTGATTCAAGATATTGGGGATTTGTACCAGAAGACCATATAATTGGTAAGGCAACAATGATATGGTTTTCGTTTGACAATCAAAAAAGTATCTTAAAAAAAATAAGATGGAGCAGACTTTTCAGGAAAACAGTTTGAAATATATGAACAATTTAATAATTTTCAAAGCCATTTCACGATTCCAAAATCCTGTCTATGGGCTAATAGATTGTTTTTTGGATATACCCTGAAAGCATAATCAAATACACCAGCTCTTATTGCTGGTATTTCGATGGTAAAAGTTACTTGATGATTTTCTCTTTTAACAAGATTCATTTCTCTTATAAATGATATCTCTTGAACTTCATCCATTTTCTTTTGTCCGAATACAACTTCAATTCCTACATCGCTGTCGGCTAATTCATTCAAATCAAGAACTATTTCGGCTTGAAAATTTTCACCAAGCACCAATGGCGTATTGGTAGAATCAGGAATATTAATTGAAACTACTTCTATGCTTTCCCAACTTCTCATTACTTTCTTTTTCCAACTGGCAATCTGCTTCGCCATTTCATAATTATTCTTATGTATATGGTGGCTGCGTTCAAGTAATTTCTTATAAAACTTTTCTTGATAGTCGTCAATCATTCTCTTGGTAGTAAAACGAGGAGCAATATCCGAGATAGTATTTTTAACATACGAAATCCATTTAACTGGAACATCCTGTTCATTTCTATCATAGAAAGTGGGGATTATCTGTCCTTCAAGAATGTTATATATTGTTTCTGCATCCAATTCATCTTGAAAAGCGGTGTTTTCATAAGTCTGTTTTTCTGGCAGCGACCAACCTGCATAAGGAACATAGCCTTCAGCCCACCAACCATCTAAAACACTAAAATTAACCACACCATTCATAACAGCTTTTTCGCCACTGGTACCAGATGCTTCGAGAGGTCTGGTAGGAGTATTTAACCAAATATCTACTCCTTGCACTAACTTTTTAGCCAATTCAATGTCATAATTTTCTAGAAAAGTAATTTTACCAATAAATTCTTTTTTTCTAGATATTTCAATGACCATCTTAATCAAGTCTTGACCCGCTTTGTCATTTGGATGTGCCTTTCCTGCAAATAAAAATTGTACTGGTCGATGCTTATTATTAACGATTTCAGAAAGATGTTCAAGGTTTTTAAATAATAAATGAGCTCGTTTATAAGTAGCAAATCTTCTAGCAAAACCAATGGTAAGTGCTTTATCATTAAAAGATTCTAAAGTATCAAAAATAGTTTTGGGGTTCTCTTGCCTTATGGTTAAATTATCTAAAATTCTACTTTTCAAATATTCAAAGAGTTCCTTACGTTGATTTTGTCTAATATTCCAGATATCCACATCAGGGACATTATGTATTTTTTTCCAATAGTTTCTATCAGATTGATTATTGAGAAATCCTTCTCCAAATTCTTTCTGGTAAAGTTGTTGCCAACTTTTAGCAGCCCATGTTTGATAATGAACGCCATTTGTAACATAACCAACATGCAATTCTTCAGGGAAATAACCTTCCCAGATGTCATTAAACATCTTTTGTGAAACAATACCGTGAATTTTGCTAACTCCATTCATTTCCTGTGAAAGTTTAGCAGCCAAAATGCTCATAGAAAATTTTTCGGTAGGGTCATTTTCATTCACTTTCCCATAACCAATAAATGTATCCCACGAAATATTAAGGCGGTCAGGATAATGCGGTATATATGTTCTAAGTAAATCGTCACTAAAAGAATCATGACCCGCTGGAACTGGTGTGTGCGTTGTAAATAAGGTTGACGAGCGAACTACTTCTATAGCTTCACTAAAAGCGAGATTTTCATCTTGAACATACTTTCTTAGTCTTTCTAATCCTATAAAAGCTGCATGACCCTCATTGCAATGATATATTTTCGGATGTATTTCAAGCTTTTCGAACAATCTAATTCCACCAACTCCGAGTAATAGTTCTTGTTTAAGTCTATTTTCATTATCACCACCATATAAAAGATGTGTAATAAATCTATCTGCTTCAGAGTTTAATTCAATATCAGTATCCATAAGGTATAATGTAACTCTACCTACTTCAATTTTCCATACTTTTGCATATAAAACTCTTCCGGGCAAAGATAAACTAACCATTACCCAATTTCCATCTTTATCTCTAACAGGTTCTACGGGAATACGTGTAAACTTTTGAGGCAAATAAGTAGCTAATTGTGCTCCACTAAGAGATAAATTTTGATTAAAGTAGCCATAACGGTATAATAAACCAACACCAACAATATTTACATTGGAATCGCTTGCTTCTTTAAGATAATCACCAGCTAAAATGCCAAGACCACCAGAAAATATTTTAACAGAATCGTGTAAACCAAATTCCATACTAAAATAGGCAATCAATTCATCAGTTTTATCTTTCTTTTGTTCCATATAATGATTAAAATCTGCAAAAACCATGTTCAGCTTAATCATAAAATCTTCTTCTTTAGCTAATTCTACACAATGTTCATACGTAAGAGATTCAATCATTGACAAAGGATTATGATGATTTTCTTCCCATAAATCAGGGTCAACCATTTCGAATAATTCGGTTGCTTCGTAATGCCATGTCCACCATAAGTTCCTAGCTATAAGATTTAATCCAGTTAAAGATTTTGGTAATTCTGATTTCACAAGAACCTTTTTCCAATTAGGTTTTTGGTGATACTTTTCAGGAATAGCAGGACTTTCAGAATGTTCTTTATCCTTGAACAAATCGGAACGCAATTCTACTTTTTCAAGTGCAATGCTGTATGCTAATTTATAATATTTAATGAGGTTGAGCCATAGTGCATTTCTTGATACATTGTAAGCATTTTGTCTCACTGTCTTCACTTCCTCCTCTGTGTAGGAAGCCATTAAAATAATATTTTCAACTATTTTGTTTACAACTTCCTCATTGTTATCGTCATCTCTTTCGATAACCATAACGCCATTTTTAAAACTTCCATTTCTTGACTTCATCCATAAACCGAAGCCAGCAAGAGATGTAGTGATTGTTGGTATATGAAATGCTATGCTTTCTAATGGAGTATATCCCCAAGGTTCATAATATGAAGGAAACGCAGATAAATCGAATCCTATTAATAAATCATAATAGGGTAAATTGAATATACCATCAAAACTATTAAAATAGCAAGGAACAAAAATTATCTTTACCTTATCCGTAGGACTATTATTCAGTTTTTTTTCTCTAATTCTTTTTAAAATAGGGTCGTATTCAGAATCGTGAAGATTGTGTGTAAGATATTCTTGCGAAATAGGATTGTTAAAATCAGGATTTTCAATTCTTTCTAGTAATTCAGTGCGAGGACCAATGTAATTTGCAGGAACAGTAATAAAAGCAATAATACATTTACCATTATTAGGCTCATCATTTATTTTTGCCATTGAATCAATAAAAAGATCGATTCCTTTGTTTTTATATTCATAACGACCGCTATTGATAACTAATAAACTACCTCTGTCTAATTTCTGATTAAGTAATGCTTCGGCAACATCAAATAATTTAGTTCTTGCAATGTGTCGCTTTTCGTCAAATTTGCTATCATCGGGTACAAATGAATCTTCAAATCCATTAGGTGTTATAATATCGGTATCTTTGCCAAGAAATTGTGCACACTCCTTTGCTGTAATTTCACTAACTGTAGTAAAACAATCGGCATTTAAAGCAGCATTTTTTTCTAACGACTGTTTAGAGGAAATTCCAAATTCTTTTGCTTTTAAATCTCCATCAAAAGTAAGCAGATCTCTATACAAAGGAAGTCCATTTCCAGCAATAGACCTGCCAACAGTTGTAGCATGTGTTGTAAAAACAGTTCCAACTTGTGGTACAGCATCTTTTAAATAGAGTACACCAGTGCCAGTCAACCATTCATGAAATTGTGCAATAATTTTATCTCTTGAGCTTAAGTTATATTTATAAAAACTTTCGATAATTTTGGCGGCGGCATATCCAAACATAGCCGGTTCTGTATAATCCCATTGACCTGAAAGAGAATCTAATTTGAATTTTATCCATAAATCGGCAAATATTTTGTCTTTTATTGAAAATAATTTAGTGAAATCAGCTAATATAACAACAGGATTGCCTGCAATGTTCCATCTGCCTAACTTAAAGTGCAAACCTTCTTTTTCGGCATGTTCCTTCCACGACCTAAATAAAAATTTATCTTCGGTAAAATCTGGGTTATCTCGAGTTTCTTTCCATACGTCAGGACCAATAAAAATGAGGTTATCACGATGTTCTTTTACTAAAGTTAGAGCTTTTGTAGTGAGTACAGTATAAATACCTCCTACTTTATTACAGACTTCCCAGCTAACTTCAAAAATATAATCAGGATTTATTATTTTAGTTTCAAGCATAATTATTTACTTTTTGTTGAAGTGTAAAATTATAATTTTTTCAATTATAATCTTTATGTTTTTAAAAGAGTTTTCAACATCAACGATCAAGCAAATAAATCGTTATATTACAATACGTTAAATCATTTTAATAAATGATATTTTTCAGTCTTGACTTATTTAATTGAAAAATTTCCTACTTTTACAGCACAATAAAATTATAGAAAACAAAATGGCTGTAAATATTGCTATTCCGAAAGGAACAAGAGACTTTTTACCTTTAGAAACACATAGAAGAAATTATATTTTTTCAACAATACAAAAAATTTTTCAGCTTTATGGCTTTGTTCAAATAGAAACGCCTGCTATAGAAAATCTTTCTTCACTGATGGGCAAATATGGTGAAGAAGGTGATAAATTAATATTTAAAATTCTTAATTCAGGCGATTTTCTTAAAGAATTGAAAGCTGATGATTTAGAAACCAAAAATGTCAAACAAATAACTTCATTCATCTCCGATAAAGCCCTTCGATACGACCTTACGGTTCCTTTTGCACGTTATGTGGTGATGCACCGCAACGAAATCACATTTCCATTTAAAAGATATCAAATTCAACCTGTATGGCGTGCTGATAAACCACAAAAAGGAAGATACAGAGAGTTTTATCAATGTGATGTTGATATTATCGGGAGTCAATCTTTATTAAATGAAGTGGAGCTTATTAAAATTATAGATGATGTGTTTAATACATTTGGTATTAATGTAACAATAAAAATAAATAACAGAAAAATACTAGCTGGTCTAGCAGAAGCAATAGGAGAACCAGATAAACTTACCGATATTGCAGTTGCCATTGACAAAGCTGATAAAATTGGTTGGGATAAAGTAAAATTAGAACTATTAGAAAAAGGAATTAAAGAAAAAAATATCTCAAAACTATTTGATATTTTTACAAATACCAATGAAAATGATGTTTTTAGTAAATTAATTTCTTCTTTAAGTAATTCGGAAATTGGGAAAAAAGGAATAACTGAAGTACAACAAATAATTGACTATTTGACTCATTTAACTATTAAATCTAAGGTTGAATTTGATATTACTTTAGCTCGTGGCTTAAATTATTATACAGGAGCAATATTTGAAGTAAAAGCAAATGATATTTCTATTGGTAGTAATTGCGGTGGTGGCAGGTACGACGATTTAACGAGTATATTCGGATTAAAGGATGTGTCTGGTGTGGGAATTTCTTTTGGAGCAGACCGTATTTATGATGTGTTAAATGAACTAAATCTATTTCCAGAGAATTTTGCTAATTCAACCCAAGTGTTATTTGCTATTTCAGGAGATAATGCAGAAGAATACTGTTTACCCCTTGTTGACGAAGTGCGTAAAGCAGGAATAAATGCAGAATTATATCCAGATGCAGATAAGTTTAAAAAACAAATGACTTATGCCAATAATAAGAAGATTCCTTTTGTTGTTATTGTTGGAACTGATGAAATGACAAGCAATATGCTTACATTAAAAAATATGGACACTGGAGAACAAATGAAAATAAACAAAATACAAATAGTAAATACATTAATAAACAATTTAAAATAATAATTATAACAAAAAATATCCAATATGAAACCAAAAAATAAGCTTTTTAGTGGCAAAACCTTAGCAATACTAACAGGCGGCGGCGATACTCCCGCATTAAATTCAAGCATTGAATCAATAAGAAACAGAGCGTCTTTAATTGGCTATAAAGTTTATGGCATTCGTCAGGGATGGAAAGGGCTTTTAGGCGATGGAGATATACTTGACCTTACTCATCAGCCTTATGATGGTTGGTATGGTGGAACTGCTCTACGTTCAAGTAGAACAAATCCTTTCCCTTCTAAAAAGAACACTGAAAATAGAGTACCACAAATTTTAAGGAACATAGAACGCTATAAAATTGATGTGTTGGTATCTATTGGTGGTGATGATACCAATGGTGCTGCCAAAAGACTATATGAAACTGAAGGAATTCCTGTAATTGGTTTTCCTAAAACAATTGATAATGATTTACGAACAAGAACTATGCACGATTACAAAGGCAATAAAATTGAAGGAGTATTGTGTCCAGGATTTCCATCTGCAGCAAAAGGTGTAATGGAATATGCTGCAAACCTAAGAACTACTGCCGAATCGCATTCACGAATTATTGTTTTAGAAGTAATGGGCAGAGATGCTGGCTGGTTAACAGGTTCAGCTTGTTTTGGTGGTGCCGAAATGGCACTAATCCCTGAAATCGAAATGACCAAAGAAAGAATTGAGTTTTTTCTAGAAAGTGTGAAAGAAAGATATATGAGTTCTCCTAAAAAAGCATTAATTATAGCTGTTTCGGAAGGCGTGCGTTGGTTCAATCCCGAATCTAATACTACAGAGGTTGTTTGTGCAAGTTCTGAATTGGATGAATATGGACATCGGAGGTTTGGAGGAGTTAGCGGAGTAATTGCCTCTGAAATATTTCATAAATTGAAAATTGAAGCAAGAGCTCAAATTTCTGGATATTATGCTCGTTCTGGTGTATGCAGAAATTACGATAGGCGATTGACAATGACTCTTGCCGACAAAGTGGTAGATTTATTACTTAGAGAACATTATGGACAAATGCCTGTTATTAACAAAATCGTTAATTATCAAGAGTTAGAAGAGTTTAATACAACCTCTATAGATATGGGTGAAATTGGAAACAAATGTTTGCCTGAAGAATATTATGATACCAACAAATTCTGTTTTACTGATGCTTATATTGATTTCGTATCTCACATCATCGGGAAACCACGTTTTCTTGAATTTAATTATGATTTTCCGGTTGTAATACCAGAAGATTTATAATAGTAATTTTTGGTAAAGCCTATTAATAAAAAAGGATGCACTTGCATCCTTTTTTATTTTATAATAATCCTTTAGAATAATTAATTTGCTGGTGGATTTTTATAAGCATCGCTAGTGAGGTCATTTAAAGATTTTGTTTTCTTTGATAAAACAAACTTGCATTTTGAGAATTTGTTAACGGGCCATCCTCCCCATAAAACATAATTTCCATATTGATCTTTCATATTATAAAATGCAGTAGTTTGATTTGTCCACACCCAAGTCATTTGATCTCCCGTAGCATTAAATGAAACGTCAACATCAATAAATTTATGGTAAACAACTTTTTTTAACCATTGTGCTTCAATGCCAAAAAGAGATAGAATTTCAGCCAGTGTATTGGTTGCACCACCACCAATTCCTTCAAGTTTAAATTCTACGGTAAACACATTGGGAGTGCCATCGGCAACAAAAAACTCACCTCCA
>MNXO01000101.1 GCA_001872995.1 Bacteroidetes bacterium CG2_30_32_10
AGAAGTAGTGGGAGCTAATAAGTAATTTATAGCATTTTTAATTTGCTAAACAGTTTGAATAAAAACCTGCAAAGTTGGAGAACTTTGCAGGTTTTTTATTTTTAGAGAATAGTTCTTGTAAGTACCACTAAGCCTAATTTATTCCACAAAAAAACCCATCTCCTTTGGAGACAGGGTAATATCAATTCATCCCATTAATGCCACAAATTCGCAGATTATTTATTGTTAAGCATTTTCTAAAATAAATGATAAAGTGCTAAATAAAAGTTTGTTGGTAAGGGAAAAATGATTCATGCGGTATAAAAAAAATCAAACACATCCACTATTTTCAAGAGTTTTAGTAAAAAGCAGTATGTCAAACTATAAAACATACGATGATAAAAGCATTAGATTTGTTTAATCGATTACGCTAATGCGTAATTCGGGTTTATTCAGTAGTCCCTATTTATGCGTATTTCGTATTGTTTTAAAATATGTAATCGGTGGAAAGAAAGGTGGATTTCTGCTCTTTTACAATATTTGAAATAATACTTTTATTTAAATCTGACTCTTTGGCAGCTACAAGCGTTCTTATCGTAAATACTTTTAAGGCATCCGAAACAGAAAGCGTTCCCTCTGCAGAATCTTTTCTGCCTGTAAAAGGTAAAATATCAGGTCCTCTTTGGCATTGACTGTTAATATTTACTCTACAAACTTGATTTACCAAAGTGTCAATTAATTTGCCAATGGTATTGGTATCCTTCCCAAAAATGCTTGCTTGTTGTCCATAATTTGATTGAATGATGTAATTTAAAGGCTCCTCAATATCTTCATAACTAACGATTGGAATAATTGGTCCAAATTGTTCTTCACGATATATCCTCATTTTTTCATTTACAGGAAATAGAACGGCAGGATAAAAAAATGATTTGTGATAATAACCGCCCCCACTATTTTTATTGGTAATCTGGGCACCATATTTTATCGCATCCTGTATGAGTTCAGAAAGATATTCTGACTTATTTGGCTCTGGTAAAGGGGTGAGACTAACGTCTTTTTCCCATGGCACACCTATGATTAGTTCAGATAACTCTTTATTTAATTGTTCAATAAAAGCTTCAACAATATTTTTGTGAACAAAAATAATTTTTAATGCAGTACATCGCTGACCGTTAAAAGAAGTGGCTCCCATAAGACATTCTTTTGCAACCGATTCAATTTCTGCATCTGGAAGAATAATTGCAGGGTTTTTAGCTTCCAAACCCAATATACATTTTAGACGGTGCGGTTTGGGATGTAGTTTCTTCAATATATCTGCTACCTTGCTCGAACCAATAAATGCCAATACATTGATTTTACCAGATTCCATAAGTGGAGTAATTACTTTTTCACCAACTCCATAAACAGTATTTACAACTCCTGAAGGAAATGACTTTTTAAAAGCCTCTAATAATGGTTTGTGTAATAATACCCCTAATTTTGGTGGTTTAAAAATAATGGTATTACCCATTATTAATGCAGGTATTAATGTAGCAAAGGTTTCATTTAATGGATAATTATAAGGACCCATACATAGGACAACGCCAAGTGGAGTTCGTCTAATTTGAGAAATTACATGCTGAGAAATCACAAATCGCGAAGAAGCTCTGTCTAATTCTTTAAGAGCATCAATAGTATCCATGATATATTCAACAGTTCTGTCAAATTCCTTCTGTGAATCGCCCAAGCTTTTTCCTATTTCCCACATCAATAGTTTTACTACCGTTTCTCTTTCTGTCTTCATTTGAAAGACAAATTCTTTTATACATTCTATTCTTTCTTCAATACTCATAGAGGACCATTTGCCTTTGCCATTATTATATGCGGCTATTGCAGAATCTAAAGCCCCCAACGACTGTTCTTTTCCCATTAAAGGATAGCTACCAATATAGTTTTTATATTCAGTTCCATATTTTATGAATATTGGCGAATAAACCGCTTGCATTTCACCCTTCCAATATCTAATTTCCCCATTGATGAGGTATTCGGTTTGTTCTATAGGAGAAGATAGTTTGTATTCATCTGGGATTTGTTCTAAAGATGGGAAAATGGTATCAATTTTTTGTTTCATAATGCGACAATATTAGTTTTTGATGAGTAGTTATAATATTAAAAATTAAAAGCTTATCGAAAAGCAGTATTAGTAGTTATCCAAAAGCAACAAAAGAAAATGAAATAGATATTACTGATAAAACTCCAATACACACCTAAAACCCAGCCATGGTTGAGCTTCGGAATAAGAAGTTGTTTTAAGTGCATCGCAATCAATGGCATAATCTTTATAAGAACCACCAAGGGCAATTCCTTTTTCTTCGGTCATTTCGCTTACGTTGCCGAAAATGCAATAAAGTCCTAACCTATCGGGGTCGTAAGAATAGATGGGGAAAGCTCCTTCTCTATAAATATTTATCAATTCAAGCATGTTGGCACAAGGCTTATCTATTTTAACATTTAAAAAATAACAACCTTCTGTATTACTCGAATCAATATGTGTAGTTTGGTTTTCCAGCAAATGTGGACCCAAATTTATAGCAAAATTAATCCATTCCTCTTTTTTCATCATTCTTGCTTTAACTTTATAGCCTGTTTTGCTAATGCGTTTGTCTTTATTTGCTAATTCGGTTCGCCATAATAAATATGCTTGAGCCTGCTCGTAAGTAATCCCAACAATAGGTAATTTTAAATTGCGTAAGAGTTTTTCCCCCACTTCTCCCTTAACTTCTAAAATAAATAAGGGTAAATAAAATAGAATATTTGAATTGTCACCCCAAAAAGAATATAGTGCATCCACGTTTGAAGTTTCCATATCTTTTAAACGAAGAAATGTTTGCATCATAAAACGGTATTTTTCAGGTAAAAGGAGCGTATCGGGCATCATTTTCTCAAAACCCTCATTGAGCTTATTTAGTTCTTCGTTATAATAATTAGTATAAATAAACGAAAGCCAATCGCTCACTGAAACTTCACCTTGGTCTATCATTAGCTGTGTTCCTTCTATTTTTATAGAAGTACTTCCAATTTTCTTGGGAAACTGAAATGTTTGGGCATATAATCCTAAATTGATAAATGACAAAAAAAGGATAAAAATAAGTCTTTTCATAATGGTAAGTATTAAATTCTAATCCTTTGACAATAATTATTTTGAAATCAAATTTACTTCTTTTTGGGACGGAAACCAATAATTTACTTAAAAATTAACAAAAATCTTTACCCCAAATAGAGAATGTATCATTTAAACTATAGGAGGACACCATTTGTTAATCGTTTTTTCTATATCTTCTAATTTTACTGGTTTTGCAAGACAGTCATCCATACCTTCAGCAATATATTGTTCGTTAAATCCTTCTAAAACATTGGCACTTAAAGCAATAATTGGGGGGAGCGATTGATGTTGTTTTCTCAATTCTTTAACAGCCGTAATTCCATCCATTACAGGCATTTGAATATCCATAAAAATAAGGTCGAATTTGGTTTTTTCTATCTGTGCTAATGCAATTAGTCCATTAGAAGCAATGGTTGTTTTACAACCAAACTGCTGAAACATCATTTCTAAAACTTTCTGATTAATCATTTTATCTTCCACCAATAAAACGGAAAGGTTGGATATGTTGGTGTGTTCAATCTTTTCTTTGGACATTTTTTCATTTATTATGTTTGTATTTATTGCCTTTGCAAGGAGTGTAAACCAAAAACTACTCCCATTTTTTCCATCACTTTCCACATTTATTTCGCCACCCATTAGTTCAACTAACTTTCTACATATTGACAAACCAAGACCAGAGCCTTTTTTGAGTGTGGGAGCGGCATTCAATTGCGTGAATACATTAAACAAGAAAGCTTGATCTGTTTTGCTAATACCTATTCCTGTATCTGCTATTTCTATTTTAACTTTTATATTATTGACTTCCGCAGATGCTATCTCTAATTTAACAGTTATAGTGCCTTTTTCAGTAAACTTTACTGCATTAGAAATCAAATTGGTAATAACTTCCATAAGCCGCATTTCATCTGCTTCAATGAAGTCTGGCAAGTTATTGGCAAGTTGAAACTTTAGTTGCAATTCTTTTTTTTCAACCAAAGAAGAAAACAAAAGCTGTATTTTTCTGATTAATGCCTTTGTACTAAAAACTATTGGGCGTAGTTCCATTTTCCCTGCTTCAATTTTAGAAAGGTCTAAAATATCATTTATTATCATTAGCAAAACCTCGGAAGAATTGCGAAGTATTTCAATGTATTCTTTTTGTTTCTCATCTAAGTTTGTTTTTTCTAAGAAGTCTATCATTCCAACAATTCCAGTCATTGGGGTGCGAATTTCGTGACTCATATTTGCAAGAAACTGTTGTTTAAAGCTTGCTGTTACTTCTAATTCTTCTTTTTGCTGACTTATTTGAATGTTTTTGTCTAATAAGATTTTGTTTGTTTTATATTTGTTTCTGTATGCAATATACAAAGCAATTATAAATAATATCACCAATATAAAACCAGCAATAAGTATATTTCGCTGCAATTCGCGATTTTTAATTTCAGCTTTGGTTTTTTCGAGCAATATATGCTGAATAGCAAGTTCTTTTTCTTTCTGAAATGTTTCTACACTAATCCTTAATCCCGTAAATTTGCCATCAGATTGTTGGTTGATAAGCGAATCCGTTGTTTGCATAAACAAAGTCAAGTATTCATCTTCTTTTTGCTCATTATTGAGCTTGCTATATATTTGAACCAATAAATAATCACAGTTTCGTATTTCGTTTAATGAGGATGAGCTTTCTATCTGTTTTAAAGCTTGTTGGGCAAAAGAAAGTGCTAGGTCATATTGTTTTGTTAGCAAATAACAATGAGCAATTTTTTGCATAATAACTGAAATGGCAAATTTATCATTCAAAAATAAAGTATCGGCATGAATAGCTAGTTGATAGTTTGCAATTGCTTTCTCATATTTTTGTTGTACCTCATTAAGCAGGGCAATAGATTGATATATTTCGCTAAAAAAGCGTTTTTTATCATAATTATTCTTTTCTGTTTTAAGAATAATATTGCGTGCAAGATTCAAATAATAATAGGCTTTGTCATATTCTTGCATTTTAAGATAAGTATCGCCAAAATATCGGTACGAATGGGCAATTAAAAAAGAATCGTTCAATCTTTGGCGAAAAGAAAGTGCTAAATTAAAATAATATAATGCAGAATCTTGTTCTCCTAATCTGTTTTTTACCAATCCAATATTGTTTAAAGCAACTGCAGCCCCATAATCATTTTTGACTTTAATAAAAATAGTAGCAGATTTTCGAAAATACTTAATAGGGATTTTGTTGTTGTTATCCGCAAAAAAACAATTCCCAATATCAATTAAATAATATCCAGTTGAATCTTCTTTGCCAGTTTCAACCATGGTTTTGTATCCTTTAAAATAATATTGCATTGCGGAGTAATACTGTTTTTGCGAAAAAAACACACCTCCCACAACATTGCAATGACCTGCCACACTGTTTTTATCTCCTCTTTTTTCAGCAATGCGAATTGCTAATTGTCCATAAGATAAGCATAAATAAGGGTTAGCGCCTTTGGTTTCATTTTCTAATAATAGCAAGGTATTGCTAACGGTTACCCCATTGCTATCAATAGATTGGTAATAAGATAGAAGCTTTTGCAAAGAATCTAAAGCCTCATTACTATTTTGGTTGTAACTATTTAGAATCAAACAAAAAAAGAAAAAGAAAAATGCAATTTGTTTTTTCAATATTAGGTTTCATTTATAAGCAACTCGAACACAATAAATCATAATACTCTTTGTGCAGTTGTGTTTTGGTGGTTTTATAAAACGTTAAAACAGAATTTTGTTTTAAACCATAAAGATAAATAAATATTTATTAGGTTATTGCTTTTAATATTTAAGCTAAAAGTAAATGGAACGATATATGACAAAATAACAGTTTTTTAAATAAACC
>MNXO01000082.1 GCA_001872995.1 Bacteroidetes bacterium CG2_30_32_10
TAATAAGCAATAAAAACCCTATTTCCCCAAACTTAACATAAATATAACAATTCCTTAACATTCTATTTCCTTTAATCCGCTTTTCAAGCTCTACATTTGCCAAAAATATTAATCGAATTTATGACAATTACTTTTTTTATTGCCACTTTTGTATCCCTTTTTGCACTTATCAATCCATTAAGTGCTTTACCTGTCTTTATATCATTAACCACCAATCACGATGCAAAATGGAGAAATTATCAAATCAGGAAAACTTGTATTTACATTCTAATTATTTGCGTTTGTTCTTATTTTGCTGGTTCCCATATTCTTATGTTTTTTGGCATATCAATCAATGCACTTAAAATAGCAGGTGGAATTATGATATCACGTTCAGGATTTTTATTGCTAAATGCGAAACACAAAAAAGACATTAAAGGAAAAATAATGGAAGAATCTATGGAAAAAGAAGATATTTCTTTTAGTCCATTGGCAATGCCTCTTTTAGCAGGACCAGGCACTATGTCTTTGTTAATTAATTTATCGATTGTAAACACTGACATTCAGAAAACAGGAATAATTATGTTGGCAATACTCGGAATAACAATATGTATTTATGTTATTTTTTCTTTAGCTCCAAAGGTTTTAAAATATACTGGACAAGCAGGCTTGAAATCATTTTCAAAAATTATGGGTTTTTTGGTTTTGTCAATTGGTATAGAAATGATTTCATCGGGTGTTCTTAATCTATTAAAATCTATAAAAACATAATTCTTTAAACAGCATATCTTCTTATATGACAGGAAAAATAATAAATAACATAGAACAATTAGATCGACAACAAAAGGAAACAAATTTTGAAAACAGCCTGAAATATGCAGAACTATTGCAACAAGGCATATTCCCAAAGCAAAGACATTTCGACCGTATTTTTTCAGAATCTTTTATCTTATTTAAACCATTACAAATAATATCAGGCGATTTCTATTGGCTTGCAGAATCTAATGGTTTAATTTACCTTATTGTTGGCGATTGTACTGGACACGGGGCACCTGGAGCAATATTATCCGTTCTTATTTCTGGTTTGTTTGATTATGTCATATTAAATAAACAGGTTAAAAAAACACATAAGATTCTTAGAGAAGTTGATAATCGTTTTATTGAAAGCTTTAGTTCACCAGAAATTAAAAACAAATTTAATAACGATTGGGTGGATGTTTCTTTATGTTGTATTGAACCAGAAACAAAAACTATTTATTTTTCGGGTGCCAAACGCAATGCTTTAATAATAAATGAAAAAGGAACAAAGGTGCTGAAAGGCTGTCCTTATTCTATTGGAGGCTGGCAAATGGAATCAAACAGACAATATGGCTCCACCAAGTTGAAATATAAAAAAGGAGATATGCTATATTTGGGAACAGATGGTTTTCAAGACCAAAAAGGAGGTGCCTCTGGGAAGAGATACAAAGCATCAACCCTACACAAATTTATTGCTGACAATGCTAAACATAAAATGAACAGTCAAAAAGAATTATTAAATGATGAACTAAAACAATGGATGGGTGAATATAAACAAACGGATGATATTTGTATTGTTGGAGTGAAGCTTTGAAAATGAATAATAAAATATATTTTTGAGTATTTATTTTTTGCTTTGTTATAAATATTATTTCATTTAATTTTGTTCAACTAATAATAAAAAGCAATTACTGTTATTTTGATTGATAGTATTTTAATGTTAGTTAACTAAAACTCCTAATATTTCTTTAAATTAAATTTTTGTAATAAGAAAAGCATAAAACAACAGTAAACATAAAGAACCATGTTTGACAAGTCAAAAGAAATGGTGGTATCGATAGATCTTTTAAACGAAAAGCTACATTTCGAGGGCAATGTTAGAGGCAACGAACCCATTTCTATAGATTATATACCCCCATTAGGAGATAATTTTGGATACACCTCCCTATAGCTCCTCCTTTTAAGCCTTGCCTCATGTATAGGTAGTTCGATATTAGTTCTTTTAAGAAAAATGAATAAAACCATTATTGGAATGGATATTATTGCAAAAGGAATTAGAAGAGAAGTAACTCCTACTAGTTTTAAAAGTATTGCTATTATACTGAATATTATAAGCAAAAATGTTACAACGGCTGACCTCGATAAAGCTATTCAACTTTCGAGAGCGTCTTTTTGCCCTGTTTGGTCCATGTTAAAAGGAAATGTCGACTTAGAGGTAAACTACAAAATTGTTTCCTAAATTTTTCAAATAGCCCCTATTAAGTTTTCGTTAATTAATTGTGAATACCCTTTTTTCATAAATCTGCTTAATATCTTTGCAATAAAAAAGATTTATGAATATCAAAACATGTCAATTTAGCGATGCCTATTTTCCCATCATGGATGGAGTTGGTATGACCGCCCACAATTATGCCTATTGGTTAAATAAAACATATGGCAATAGTATTCTTATTGCCCCGAAAGTAAAAGATTACAAAGACCATGTAGATTATAAGGTTTATCGCTTTATGTCTGTGATATTACCAAGCATGAATCCCTATAGAATTGGTTTACCAATAATAGATATCAAGTTCAAACAACAAATAAAAAAGATGAATTTCGATTTGTTGCATGCACATTGCCCTTTCATTAGTGGACAAATTGCAAAACGACTGGCTCGAAAACTAAATATTCCTCTAGTAACAACCTTTCATACAAAATATCGAGAAGATTTTAAACAATTTATAAACTACGAATTGTTTGTAGATTTTATGATGAATATGACCATGGATTTTTATAATGCTTCAGACATGATATGGGTTCCCAACAAGGCAACAGCAAATACAATAAAAGATTACGGATATACTGGTTATGTTGAAATAATGCCCAATGGTACCGATATGGAAATTCCAGGAAAAAACCAATATTTAAAATATCGGAAAAAAGGTTTAAAAATGATTGAAGCAGATGCTAATGAATTTGTAATGCTTTTTGTGGGTCAGCATCGTTGGGAAAAAAATGTTAAACTTATTTTAGAAGCTTTAAAAGTATTGCACTCCGATAATATAAAGTTTAAAATGGTTTTTGTTGGCGAAGGATATGCTGCCCATGAAATGAAAAAACTTGTTAAGGAATACAACCTTAAAAATAAGGTTACATTTCTTGGAGTAATAACAGATCGAAATGAGTTGAAAAATGTGTATGCAGCTTCCGATTTGTTTGTTTTCCCTTCCACTTATGATAATGCTCCATTGGTGATGCAAGAAGCAGCAGCTTTTGATGTTCCTTCCATTGTTGTAAAAAATAGCTCTTCTGCCGAAAACATTATGGATGGAGTTAACGGATTTATTATTGAAAATACAACAGATGCACTTATTAAAAAAATAACTCAATTGATGAAAGAACCAAATGCCATCAAAAAAGCAGGAGAAGGTGCACGAAAATCCATATACCATCCTTGGGAAAGCATTATAAATGATGTATATTTAAGGTATATTGGAATCATAAAAGAATATAAACATCAAAATCATTCCCAATATCATAGCAAAACTAAACAAATCAGTTTCAAAAAAGCATTGACTCCTTATATGTAAATAGAATGCCAATGTGCTTGTTCTATTATTTATTGTATTAAAGCAACCTAATTATACCAACCTTTTTATTTTTTTATAAGTGCTCTTAATACTCCATACTTTAAGCAAAATAAGCATTTATTATTTACTAATTGTTAACGTAAATATAATATTCCTTTAACGTTCAGTTAATATTATAGAAATACCTTTGCTTTTAAATAAAAAATACAATTCTTATGAATGCCATTGCTAATTATTTTAAGGACAACACCAAAAGATTGCTAATTGTTTTTGCTATTTTTTACATCATTATTGCATTAACAATAGCCGTTTATGTATTATCATCAATATCAAAAATAAACAGTGCAAATAAGCTAAACACGGAGGTGCAAAAAACATTAAGCTTAATAAATAAAGCCGATCTATTTAAAAATGAGTTTCTGCAAACAAACCATAATGAGAATTTTTCATTGATTGCCGAATTAACCAAAAATCAGTTTGATTCAACCCTTATAAATGTTGAATCTATCTTGAGCAATCAAGCATCTAATTCGAGTATAGGAAACAAACATGAACAGATGGTTCAGCAAATATTAAGCGATTTAAACATTTACAAAACGATGTTTCATAGAATTATTGAAATAAATAATGAAAAGTATAACTCAAATACTGGTATTGCAAACCAAATGAAAACTTCACTCACAGCAATTGAACAAAGTGAACTTCCTGTTAATATGGTTCTCGTAGTTACCTTAAAGAGAAACCAGAAAGACTTTGAGCAAAAACGAGCAATAAGTTTTTATCAAAATTTTAAAGAAGAAGCTGCTAACTTTTTAGCTGAAATAGAATCGTATGAAATCCCCCCTAATGAAAATAATATTCAAAAAGAAGAATTAATTAAAAACCTTAAAACCTATACCAGTTCATTTGCTAAAATAGTAGAACTCGAAAAAGAAATTGGTTTATCGGATAAAGATGGTTTAAAAGATAAATTAGTACTTTCATTTCAAACTATTGATAATAGTTTAAATCAACTCAATAAAGATTATGAATCAAGAGCACTAGCAATAGCACAAAACATCAAAACATCAATCATCATTTTATTCCTTATAATCATTATTTCTCTAATTTTTATTCTAAGCTATTTTATTAAACGTGTGTATAACCCAATCATTGAAATACAGCAATCAGCTGAGCAAATAGCTATGGGTAATCTTATTATTAATCTTGATAGAATAAAAAAAAATAGTCTTCTGAAAAGTATTGTCAATTCATTTGGTAAAATGATTGATAAATTGGAGCTCACCTTGCATCAAATTGAAGAGATTGCTAAGCTTAACCTGAGCAATCAGATTGAATTAAGCTCGGAGAATGATATGATAGGAAAATCGGTTGTTAATGTGCAAAAACAACTTTTCAAATTTACCGAAGAGGAACGATTAACAAAGTTGGAGGACGAGAAACGAAATTGGGCAACAGAGGGTTTGGCGATGTTTTCGAATTTTCTTAGAGGCAATGGCGATTTAAAAAACATCTCTCAATCAATAATATCAAATCTGGTGAAATATCTCAAAGCCAATCAAGGTGGTTTATATATCATCAATGCTGATGAAGAGGGTTTTAAGTACATTGAGTTATTGGCATGCTTTGCTTACGAAAGGACAAAGCATATCAACAAGCGAATTGAGATAGGCGAAGGTTTAATTGGTCAATGCTATCTTGAGAAAGAGTTTATATATATGAATGATGTTCCTGATGAATATGTAAAAATAACCTCTGGCTTGGGCAATGCCAATCCAAGATCTATTCTTATCGTTCCAGCAAAAATAAACGATTCTATTGAAGCTATCATTGAAATTGCTTCTTTTCATGAGCTTGAGCAATATCAGATAGATTTTGTAGAGAAACTTGCCGAAAACATTGCCAGCACAATTTGGAATATTCAGGTGAATGAGAAAACCAAAAGATTACTGGAGGAATCGCAACTTCAAACAGAGGAAATGAGATCAAAGGAAGAAGAAATGCATCAGAGTATTGAAGAACTTGCTTCTATTCAAGAAGAAATGAATCGTAAAGAAAAATTTTATCAATCAAAAATACAAGAGCTTACCACTACTATTGAAGAATTGAAGCATAAAGAAAAATACAACTTGTCAAAAATCGAAGAACTTTCTTCTATACAGGAAGTATTAAACCGTAAAGAACAATTTGATTCTTCTAAAATTAAAGAATTGGAAGATTTAATTTAAAAATAAAAATTTATTAATTGTAAAGAACATTATTATAACTT
>MNXO01000058.1 GCA_001872995.1 Bacteroidetes bacterium CG2_30_32_10
CCAATAATATTAATTATGAGGAAACCGATTCTTTAGGATTGCAATTAGTGATGACTTTAGTAGAACAAATTAATGGAACAATAAAATTAGAAAACACAAAAGGCACAAAGTTTACAATAATATTTAAAAAGGAACAATGAACAATATATTAGTAGTTGAAGATGAGGCGATTGTCTCGAAAGATATTCAGCAGAGCTTAAAAAAATTAGGTTATCACATTGTTGGTTCAGCTGCAACTGGTGAAAAAGCAATAGAACTAGCCATGGAAACAAAGCCAGATTTAGTTTTGATGGACATTATGCTAAAAGGGACGATGAGTGGAATTGAAGCTGCGGAAAAAATAAAATTGGAATTAAACATACCCATCATTTATCTTACTGCTTATGCCGACGAAAGTACTCTTGCAAAAGCAAAAGTAACTGAGCCTTATGGCTATATAATTAAGCCATTTAAAGAGATTGATTTGCACACATCAATTGAAATGGCTCTTTATAAACACTCTAAAGAAAGAGAAATTATTAAAGAAAGAGATTTTTTATATTCTTTGGTTGAAAATAAAGATGTTGACGGTGTTATTTTTGTTAAATCGAATTCTAGGTTAGTAAAGGTAAATACAGCAAATATTCTTTTTGTTGAAGCCTTAAAAGATTATGTTGTGGTTAATGTGGGTGATGTAAAATATACCATACACTCTACCATGAAAGAAATAGAAAATAAATTACCCATTAAAGATTTTCAAAGAATACACCGTTCATTTATTGTTCGGTTAGATAAAATAGTGGCCATAGAACAAACTAATGTGGTAATAGAGGGCGGCAAAAAAATGCTTCCAATAGGAGGTTCTTATAGAGACGATTTATTTAGCAGAATTAATTTAGTATAGGTGGGTTCTATAAATTAGCCAATTGTTATTTTCACTTTCCTATTTTCACTTACGCCTTTTTACACACCCCTAACCCCTCTTTTTAGAGGGGAACTCCAAACGCACAACCTCTTTTCCCCTTCCATTGTCCCCTGTCCCTTTCACTTTCTATCAATATAATAGCTGTTCGCTTGAGCTAAAGAAGTTACTACTAAATCGTTGATGCATAAATTTTCCGGAAGTGTGGTTACGTAATAAGTAACAGATGCAATGTCTTCTGCGGTCATTGGTTGGTATCCTTTGTAAACCTGTTTAGCTTGTTCTTTGTTCCCATGAAAACGAACTTCCGAAAATTCTGTTTCTGCTGCACCTGGACAAATCTGAGTAACCTTTATTCCATATTCCAACAAATCCATACGCATTGCTTTAGAAATAGCATCAACAGCATGTTTACTTGCACAATAAACATTTCCACCTTGGTAAACTTCTTTTCCGGCAGTAGAACCTATATTTATAATATGTCCTTTTTTATTGTTAATCATAATAGGGAAAATGGCTTTTGAAACATATAGCAAGCCCTTAATGTTGGTGTCAATCATTTTGTCCCAATCGTCAAATTTTCCATCTTGTATTTTTCCAAAACCACTAGCTAAACCAGCATTATTAACCAAAACAGCTATGTTTCTCCATTCTTTTGGAAGTGATGTGATTGCAGCGTCCACTTCTTTTTTTATTCTCACATCAAAACACAAGGGAAAAACTTTTACACCATATTTTGAGGAGAGTTTTTTTGAAATAAGCTCCAATCTTTCATTTCTTCTTCCTGTAATGATTACATTATTTCCATTTTTTGCAAAGATTTCTGCTATTGTTTTTCCAAAACCAGAAGTTGCACCAGTAATAAATATAGTTTTTGACATGAATAATTTTTTGAACAAATAAAAGTAGTTAATAATTTCCTAACGATAACAACACAAGCGTACAAGCTACTTCAGTTTCAATCCCTTTTTCTTGTGCCATTTTTTCTAATTCAGCGTTTTCAGCTCCAGGATTAAAGATAATACGTTTGGGTTTTATTTGATTTAAAATGTAATCATAATAAGGGGGTTGATTTTTTTGCCCTACATAAAGGGTAACCGTATCTACATCTTTAATTATGGGGTTATTCAATAAAATTTCGTGTCCTTCAATAGTTCCAGCTTTTAAGCCAATAGGAAAAACTTCATGACCATGATTTGCCAGTTTTACAGTCGCTTTATAAGCGTATCTTTCTGGATTGCTGCTTGCACCAAGAATTATAGTTTTTTTCATCATGTTTACATTTACAATAAAAAAGCCCTGACATTTATCGTCAAGGCTAAATAATAATTTAAAGTTATTCTATTCTGAGGTTAATGAAGCACACATAAATTCTCTATTCATTCTTGCAATGTTTTTTATAGAAATTCCTTTAGGACATTCTACCTCGCAAGCTCCAGTATTGGTGCAATTACCAAAACCTTCAGTATCCATCTGAGCAACCATGTTTAACACGCGTTCTGCGGCCTCTACTTTGCCTTGTGGTAAATATGCAAATTGCGATACTTTTGCAGAAACATATAACATGGCAGAAGCGTTTTTACAAGTAGCTACACAAGCTCCACAACCTATACATTCTGCTGCATCAAATGCTGCAGCAGCATCTTCTTTAGCAATGGGCATTGCATTCGCTTCTGGAGCACTCCCTGTGTTAAAAGAAGTATAACCTCCAGCTTGTTGAATACGATCTAAAGCACTTCTGTCAACAACTAAATCTTTAATTACTGGAAAAGCGTTAGCTCTAAATGGTTCAATATAAATGGTTTGTCCATCAGTAAATGAACGCATGTATAGCTGACAAGTAGTTACTAATTTTTTTGGACCATGTGCTTCTCCGTTAATATATAAAGAACAAGTACCACAAACCCCTTCCCTACAATCATTGTCGAAAGAAATAACATCTTCACCTTTTTCAACCAATTGTTGGTTTAATGCATCTAGCATTTCTAAAAAAGAAGTGTCTGATGAAATATCTTTAACTTTATATTCTTGTTGACTTCCTTTAGCGGTGGCATTTTCTTGTCGCCATATTTTTAATGTAAAATCCATATTTTTCAATTTGAAAATTGAACAATTGCTTTAAGTAGTATTTTGCCAAAAATTATCACCTAAAACAATGGCTATTTTATTTATAATTACGTTGTTTTAATTCGATAGCATTAAAAGTAAGCTCTTCTTTATGCAGGGTAGGTTGATTTCCTTCTCCAGTATATTGCCAAGCCGACACATACTTATAGTCATTATCATTACGTTTTGCTTCGTTTTCTTCGGTTTGTGATTCTTCCCTGAAGTGAGCACCGCATGATTCATTTCTATTTAATGCATCAATTGCAATTAATTCTGCTAATTCTAAAAAGTCGGCAACACGAATTGCTTTTTCTAATTCGTTGTTCATTTGGTCTGCTTTTCCTGTAACTTTTACATCTTTCCAAAAGTTTTCACGAATGGTTTTAATTTCAGCAATTGCTTCATTTAATCCTTTTTCATTTCTAGATAAACCTACTTTGTCCCACATCAACAATCCTAGTTTTTTGTGGAAATAATCAACACTTTTTGTTCCTTTTATATCGAATAATTTTTTTATTAAATTATTGGCATCGATTTCTGCTTTTTCAAATTCAGGTGTATTGGTATTGATTGGTCCGGTGTGGATGTCGTGGGCTAAATAATTTGAAATAGTTGCTGGTAAAACAAAATATCCATCACATAAACATTGCATTAATGAAGAAGCTCCTAAACGATTGGCTCCGTGGTCGGAGAAATTAGCTTCTCCAATGGCGTATAAACCAGGAATGGTAGTCATGGTTTCATAATCTACCCAAATGCCGCCCATAGAATAGTGGGAAGCTGGATAAATCATCATTGGTGTATAGTAGGGGTTGTCTCCAGTAATGTTTTCGTACATATCAAACAAATTACCATAACGCTCTCTTATTGTTTTATCTCCTAAACGATTGATAGCATCTTGAAAATCTAGATAAACAGCAAAACCAGTTTTGTTGACACCATAACCAGCATCACAACGTTCTTTTGCTGCTCTTGAAGCCACGTCTCGTGGCACCAAATTACCAAAAGCAGGATAACGTCTTTCCAAATAATAATCTCTATTTTCTTCTGAAATTTGAGTAGGTTTTAATTTACCTTCACGAATTGCCTTTACATCTTCAATATTTTTTGGAACCCATATTCTTCCATCATTTCTCAATGATTCTGACATTAAGGTTAATTTGCTTTGAAGTTCGCCAGAAACAGGAATACATGTTGGATGAATTTGACAGAAACAAGGATTAGCAAAATAAGCCCCCTTTTTATAGGTTTTCCATGCTGCTGTTGCATTACAAGCCATTGCGTTGGTAGATAAATAATAAACATTAGCATAACCTCCAGTAGCAATAACTACAGCGTGAGCACCAAATCGCTCTATTTTTCCAGTAACTAAATCTCGTGTAATAATACCCCTAGCTTTTCCGTCAACCACCACCACATCAATCATTTCGTGACGATTGTATGACTTTACTTTGCCAGCTTTTATTTGACGATTCATAGAACTGTAGGCTCCTAACAACAGTTGTTGGCCTGTTGCTCCTGAAGCGTAAAAAGTTCTTGAAACTTGTGCTCCTCCAAATGAACGGTTAGCCAAAGTGCCACCATATTCTCTGGCAAAAGGAACACCTTGTGCCACACATTGATCAATAATATTGCCGCTTAATTCTGCCAAACGATAAACATTTTCTTCTCGGGCTCTATAATCGCCACCTTTAACGGTATCATAAAATAAACGATAATCACTATCATTATCGTTTTGATAATTTTTTGAAGCGTTTATTCCTCCTTGAGCCGCAATAGAATGAGCTCTACGAGGACTATCTTGAAAGTAGAATGCTTTTACATTATAACCTGCCTCTCCAAGAGTTGCAGCAGCAGCACCGCCAGCCAATCCAGTCCCAACGATAATAACATCAAGTTTTCTTCTATTTGAAGGGTTAACTAAATTGGAATGAGATTTATAGTTTTCCCATTTTCTATCTATTGTTCCTTCCGGAATTTTTGAATCTAATTTTGTCATGATATTAAATCAATTTATTTACCTAAACATTAAAAAAATGGAACAGTGCAATTGAAGAAAAACCAACAGCAACCACTATGCAGAACAAAACACTTGCTCCCTTTATTATTGGATTATATTTTTTATGATTAAGACCTAATGTTTGAAATGCAGATTGAAAACCGTGGTTTAAATGAATGCCTAAAACGATAAAGGCAAACACATACAAGCCAACAAATAAAGGTTGTGAAAACACCGCCAATAACAAATCATAATCACTAGGTAAACCACCCAATTCATTAAATTTAATTTCTATAAAAAAATCTTTAATGTGGAGCACAAGAAATAACAAAATAAGTATGCCTGTAATAATCATACTTCTTGAGGAAAAAGATGAATTTGCACCAGGATTATTATGGGTATATTTTACAGAACGAGCAGCATTGTTTTGAATAGTTAATCGAATACCCATAATGATATGGATAATAAAACCCAATGCTAATACATACTGCATTATTTGTATGAATGGGTTGGTCGCCATAAAATGTGATCCTGCATTAAATAATGCTCTACCATCCCAACATAAGCCCAAACTAAAAGCATTAATTAATAAATGAATAACGATAAAAGTTATTAAGAATAAACCAGAGAGTGACATAACAAACTTTCTGCCAATCGAACCACTAAAAATTCCTTTGCTCATTGTTTTTTGTTTTCAGATATAAAAAGAAATACAAATG
>MNXO01000004.1 GCA_001872995.1 Bacteroidetes bacterium CG2_30_32_10
AAACATTATGACTATAGAATTAGAAGAACAAATTAAAGAATTGCAAAAAAAAGTGGCAAAATTAGAGCAAAACAGAAAAGACCAATTATCAATAGCTGTTGTTTCGGGTGACTTTGATAAAATATTAGCAGCCATGGTTATTTCAATTGCAGCCGCTGCTTCCGATACCAAGGTAAAATTGTTTTTCTCCTTTTGGGCGTTATCTGCACTTAGAGACCCTCATAAAAGTGCTAAGGGGAAAAATTTTATTTCAAAGATGTTTGGGTTTATGTTGCCTAACGGAAGAAACAAATTGAAATTATCAAAATTAAATATGGCAGGAATGGGTCCTGTAATGATTAAATATTTAATGAAAAAACAAAATGTATATTCAATAGACCAAATGTTTAAAGAAGCTGGAGAGCTTGGTATTGAAATAATAATTTGTGAAATGTCAATGGGATTAATGGGATTTAAAAAAGAAGAAATGATAGATTATCCTCATCTTAGTTACGCAGGAGCTGCAACATTTGTTGCCGATGCAAATGAAAGTAGTGCCCAATTATTTATATAAACAAAACAATTATAAATTTAAAAAAATTAAAAATATGACAACAGAAGAATTAAAAAACTTAGCTATAGCAAAGTCTATTGATGCCCGTGGAACGGCTTGCCCTGGTCCACTTTTAGAAGCAAAAAAAGCCATTGGAACCGTAAAAGCTGGCGATATTTTGGAAATATTATCTGCTGATGAAGGTACCAAAAGCGATATCCCCAAATGGTGTAACAAACAAGGTCATGAATATCTTGGTGCTATTGATGAAAATGGATACTTCAAAGTTTATATGAAGAAAAAATAAACAATTTTATGGCTGAAAAAAACATGAAAAGTGCTAAAATATTAGTCTTTTCAACCGAAAAAATAAGTGACCCTGCCATTGATATGGCAGGTTTACTTAAACTACATTATCCACCTACCGTATATACGATAACAGTCCCTTGTTCGAGTGGCATAAAATCAAGATGGATTATGCATGCTTATGAAAAAGGATTTGATGGCGTATTTATAGCTGCAGATGGTAGCGATTGCATATTTGGGGAATCTTGTACAGAAAAAACTGGACATATTGTAAGCCGAACTCATGAATTGATGAAACAGAATAAAATTGAACCTGCACGTTTGAAAATGGCAGCTATTTGTTCTGTTTGTAGCGAATCGTTTGTTAAGCAGATAAAAAGTTTTAATGAGTATTTACTTAAAAATTCAAACTCGTAATGATAAGTAAACAAAAAATCACTTCGTTTGATGCTCTAATTATTGGTGGTGGTATTGCAGGTGGTGAAGCCGCCTTAAATATAGCCAATACTGGCTATAAAGTATTGCTAATTGAAAAAGACCTCTCTATTGGTGGAAAAATGATATTATTGAGTAAAGTTTTTCCTACTTTAGATTGTGCAGCTTGTATAACCACTCCTAAGGTCTCTGAAATTTCTAGACATCCCAATATCACTCTTTTTACTAGCTGTGAAGTTAGTAAAATCAATAAAATTGATGAAAACAATTTTGAAGCAACAATTATTAAAAAACCACGCTATGTGGTAATAGAAGATTGTACTGCTTGCCAATTATGCGAACAAGCTTGTCCTGTGAGCGTTCCCGACGAATATCAATTTAATCTTGTTGGGCGTAAAGCTGCATTTATCCCTTTTAGCATTGCCAGCCCAAAAGCAGCAGCTATTGACATTGAAAATTGTATCTTGTGTGGTGCTTGTGAAAAGGTTTGCCCTACTAATTGTATTGATTTTACGCAGGATACAGAAGAATATCAAGTTCACATTAATACCGTTATTTTAGCAACTGGTTTCAAATTGTTTGACCCGCTTCTAATGCCTCGATACGGCTATGGGCTTTACAAAAATGTTATTACATCTATGCAAATGGAACGCGAGTTAGCCCCAACTAGACCATTTAACACGATATTAAGACCAAGTGACGGCAAAGTACCCGATAAAATAGCTTATGTGTTATGCACAGGCTCAAGAGATGCTTCTATTGGAAACCCAATTTGCTCTCAGATTTGCTGCATGTATTCCATCAAACAGTCGCAATTGCTTATGGGAGCTTTGCCAATGGCTGATGTAACTATATATTATATTAACATTCGCTCTTTTGGCAAAGGCTTCGAAGAGTTTTACCAACAAGCAAAAGGAATGGGCGTTAATTTTGTGAAAGGAAAGATTGGTAAAATTTCAGAAAAAGAAAATGGTAATCTTATTCTTCGATACGAAGATATCAACGAAAATAGGGTTAAAGAAGCAGAACACGATATGGTTGTTCTATCAGTTGGTGTTCTTCCCAATCAAGATGCTACCAAGTTATTCAAGACAGATGAATTAAAACTCGACCCCTATAAATTTATCCATCAAGTAGATTCGCTCTTAAGCCCTGCCAAAACGAGCATTGATGGAGTATTTGTTGCAGGAACGGCATCTGGTCCAATGGATATTCCAGACTCAATTCTATTCGCAGGTTCTGCATCATCAGAAGCTATAAGTTATTTAATACAACACAAATGAAAAAGAAAATAGGCGTTTATATTTGCCATTGTGGAGGCAACATTTCCGATTACGTGGATGTTGAAAAAGTAAGACAGGCTATTGAAAATGAAGAAGGAGTTTCATTGGCTAAAACAACCATTTTTGCTTGCTCTGATTCTAACCAAAAAGACATGGTTGCTGATATTAATACAAATCAATTAGATGGAGTAGTTGTGGCTTCTTGTTCTCCAAAACTCCACCTTATTACTTTCAGAAATGTCTGTGAAAGAGCCAATTTAAACAAATATAATTATGTTCATGCCAATATTCGTGAGCAAGTGTCTTGGGCTCATTCAGATGATAAACTAGGAGCAACCGAAAAAGCAATTCATATTGTTAAAGCAGCTATTGCTAAAGTTCGCTATGCCGAATCATTAGAACCAAACAAAATTGTTGCTCAAAAAGCAGTAGCTATTATTGGAGGCGGAGTTGCGGGTATGAAAGCTGCAATTGCTTTATCCGACAAAGATTGCCCTGTATATCTTATCGAAAGAGAGTTTTTTATTGGCGGAAGAGTGGCTCAGTGGGATACTATGTTTACAACCAATGAAACAGGGAAGGAAGTAGTTACAAAATTATACAATAATCTTATTTTACGACCCAATGTTACCATTTTTACAGGAGCGGAAGTCATTAAAAATGTAGGGAGTATTGGCGATTTTAAATTAAAAGTAAAAATTGCCCCTCGTTATATAAAAGATAAATGTAAGGAAGGCAATTTACAAAAGGCGATTGATGCCTGTCCTGTTGTGCTTCCCGATGAATTCAATTTCAACATTACTACTAGAAAAGCAATTTATCATAATTTCCCCAGCGAATACCCACAATCGCCAGTTATAGATATAAAAAACTGTACCCGTTGCGGTAAATGCGAGCAAATATGCGAAAATATTGACTTTTCTCAAAAAGAAGAAATTCTTGATATCAATGTAGGTTCAGTACTAATGGCAACTGGTTTTGACCCTTATACCCCTAAAGATGGCGAATTTGGATATAATGAAGTTGACAATGTAGTTACTTTGCCTCAATTTAAACGAATGATTGAACTTAGTGATAAAAAGTTATTATTCAAAGAAAAAGAAGTTAAAAATATTGCATATATCTATTGCGTTGGCAGTAGGCAAGCAGAAGGCGAAAATACATATTGTTCCCGATATTGCTGCACATCAGCCATTCACTCTTCGCTTTTAGTGAAGAAAAAATTTGCTAATATTTACAACTATCATTTTACACGAGGCATAAGAACCTATGGAAAACAAGAGGTTTTGTATGCAGAATCGTCTCAACAAGGCGATATTTATATGCAATCATACGAAGATGCATTGCCAATAGTATCTCGTATTAATGATAAAACGATAGTTAAAATAAATGATATATTAACTGGTGGTAAAGAAATTACGGTGGAAGCCGATTTAATAGTACTTGTTACAGGAATGGTGCCACGAGCCGATAATTCGGTGGGTGCTCTTTTTAAATTACCAAAAGGTAGAGATAATTTTTTCAATGAAATTCACATGAAACTACGCCCTGTGGAAACATTTATAGATGGTGTAACTATTTCTGGTGCTTGTCAGGGACCAAAAAATATTATGGAATCTGCTAATTCCGCCCTTTCAGCAGCAACGAAATCCTATTCTTATATAAGTAAAGGAATTTTAGAAACCGAACCTATTGTTGCTGTTGTTGATAAAAACGCTTGTTCTTGGTGTAATTCTTGCTCAGAGGCTTGTCCTTTTGATGCTATTAGCAAAATTGAAATTGGAGAAAAAACAATTGCATCAATTAATAACGCTGTATGCAAAGGCTGTGGAATGTGTTTACCTGTTTGCCCTACCGATGCTATTGATTTAATTGCTTATTCTTCAAAAGAAATTGAAAGCATGATAGATTCGTTGATATAACAACAATTTTTGAATCGTTGATAAAAAATAAATAATATGGAAATTGAAAAAGGGAAAACGGCTAAATACCTTAAGGAGAAAAGAGAAGTTGCTCAAGAAGTAAAAGACAAACAAAAAGAATTTTTAAAAATTAAAAAAGCAATTCTTGATGCCTTAAAAGAAGATGCTTTAACCATTGACCAATTAACACAAAAACTTAATATGGCTAAACACGAAGTTGTATTTTATTTAATGTCTTTGGTTAAATATGGCTTTGTGCAAACAGGCGATGTTGATGATATGGATGAATATTTCTCTTATAAATTAAAAAATAATGGCTAAAATCAATCCAAAATTTGGAGAAAATTTAAAAAGTTATGGCGCAATTAATTTCAATGCTTGTTATAATTGCGGCAATTGTACAGCAGTTTGTTCTTTGTCCACAGAAGAAGATTCTTTCCCTCGCGAAATGGTGCGATTTAGTGCGTTGGGATTAGATGACGAAATTAAATCTTCATTAAAACCATGGTTATGTTATTACTGTGGAGAATGTACAACGCATTGTCCTCAAACAGCCAATCCTGGAGAGTTAATGATGGTGCTTAGACGTTGGCTAACTTCTAAATACGATTGGACAGGATTATCTGGTTTATTATATAAATCTTTGCCACTTAGCATTATTGCATTTTTACTTACTGCCATTGGTGTATTAGCATTTGCGGCTTATGAATCTTTTAAGCTGGAAACAATTATACACTTTGGACATTATTTCGAAATGATTGCTATTGGAGGTGTTTTCGCATTTATTCTTTTGCCTAACATCATTCGTATGTGGTGGTTTGTAATTTTAAAACCTAAATTAAAAATTTCTTTTTCTAATTATTTAATAAGCACTTGGGAATTGATCATTCACATGTTTACACAAAAAAGAGCATTGGGTTGCAACGAAAATCAATTTAGATGGTTCGAACACTTTGTTTTAGTTTTAGGTTATCTGGCGCTATTATTTACTACCGTATTCCTTGATTGGTTTTCAACTCAAAACCTATTTATTATTATACTGGGCTATGTCGAAAGTGCTGCTATATTTATTATTACCCTCGATTTTGTTAAAAGTAGGATTAAAAAAAATAAAGAAGTTAGTAAAAATTCGCAACCATCCGATTGGTTCTTTGTAATATGGCTATTACTAATGGGTTTAACCGCTCTTATTGTTCGTTTATTTATTGATATCAATATTTTAGAAACGAATGTATGGATGTACTTAATTCACCTTATTGTATTGGT
>MNXO01000028.1 GCA_001872995.1 Bacteroidetes bacterium CG2_30_32_10
TATTTTGAATAAATTTTTTCAAAACACTTGGTAACTAATACGAATAATTTTAAGATAGGTTTCTTATTTAAAAAATAAATTATAAAACAGCTTTCAAACTTAAATCTAAGCTGTTGATATGGTGTGTTAATGCCCCAACCGAGATGAAATCTACGCCTGTTTCGGCAATTTTGCGAACTGTATCTTTAGTAATGCCTCCAGATGCCTCAGTTTCGTATTTATGGTTAATCAATTTTACGGCTTCTTTTGTATCTTGGAGGTTGAAATTATCAAGCATAATACGATCAACGCCACCCATTAATAATATTTGTTTAACGTCTTCTATGCTTCTTGCTTCTATTTCAATCTTTAATTGCTTATTGTTTTTCTTAAGATAATCGTGGGTTAATTTAATAGCTTTTTGTATTCCTCCAGCAAAATCAATATGATTGTCTTTAATCATTATCATATCATATAATCCCATGCGATGATTAACGCCACCACCCAATTCAACAGCCCATTTTTCTAAAACTCTAAGATTAGGTGTGGTCTTTCTGGTATCTAATATTTTAGTTTTTAAACCAGCAATCATTTCAACAAATTGATTAGTAGCAGTTGCAATACCACTCATTCGTTGCATAAAGTTAAGAACAAGCCTTTCAGCTTTTAATAATGATTGAGAGCTTCCACTAACAAAGAAAACAATATCGCCTTGTTTAACTTTGACGCCATCATGAATAAATTCATCAAAAACAATGTTTTTATCTACAGTGAGGAAAACCTTTTTAGCTAATTTAACACCAGCAATAATGCCTTCTTGCTTTACAAGCAATTTTGCTTTACCAGTTGCACCTTGAGAAATGCAAGCCAATGAAGTATGATCGCCATCTCCAATATCTTCTAATAAGGCATTTAGAATAATTTCATCAATAGTCATTAATAGAATATAAGATTGTTAAAAAAACTATTGCTGTTCAAACTGAATTTGTTGAATATAATAGGTGTCAGAAAACTTCTTGATAATAAAATAGGTTCTATAAGCTATTGAAGAAGAAGTGTAAGTGCCAATAGAGTATTGAGAACCATCGGCAGATGTTCCTTGATGGTTAATTGCAAAGCTTTTAGGTGGATTTTTAGTAAAAAAATCTTTGACTATCAATTCTGCTTGTGATTTGCTAAATGTTCCTTCATTTCCAGGAACAGTTAAGTCTATAGAAGAGTAAAAATTCTTTGCAAGGTCTTTGGAGTTTCCATTCTTAATAGCGTTTGATACTTCTCCAGCTAAACTATTTTGTGCTACCAAGTTTGATGTTAATGAAAAAAAGACAGCAAAAACAAATAAAAATGATATAATTAATTGCTTTTTCATGTTATATTTTTTATTAGAAAGGTACAAAAATCAGACCAAAAAAAAATTGTTATGGGTTATTATTGTACAAAGGTATTATTTTTTATATTTATAAAATTTATTTTTGTTTTAAATATCAAACAGATGAAAATAACTCTTTTATTAATTGGAAAAACTGAATATCCATATCTTGCGGAAGGTTATAAATTATATGAATCGCGTTTGAAACATTATATTTTGTTTGAAACTATATATATACCAACAATAAAAAACAGCAAGAATCTATCTACAGCTCAACAAAATGACAAAGAAGCTGAAATGTTAATTAAATATTTTGGAGGAAAAGATTTAATTATTTTACTTGACGAAAAGGGAAGTGAGTATTCTTCTGTGGATTTTTCTTCATTCATACAGAAAAACATGAATAAAGGATATAAAAACATTATGTTTGTTGTTGGTGGACCATTTGGTTTTTCGGAAATGATTTACAAACTAAATTTACCTAAATTATCGCTTTCAAAAATGACTTTTTCGCACCAAATGATACGGTTAATATTTATTGAGCAACTTTATAGGGCTATGACCATCATTAAAAACGAACCTTATCATCATCAATAAAGGTCAATTTATGGATGAAGATTATTAGACAAGCATTCATAACAAACAAAAGACCCAATGCTCTTAAAACAATGGGTCTTTTTTTATGAATTATTAAAGTTTACTTCTATTGAAGTGTAAATTTAATAGGTAGATTAAATTGAACCCTCACGCTTTTACCTGATTGTTTTCCAGGATTCCATTTAGGCATCATCTTAACAACCCTAACAGCTTCTTCATCGCATCCGCCGCCAATACCTCTAAGCACTTTCACATCAGTAATAGAGCCATCAGTTTCTACAACAAAAGTAATATAAACAGTTCCTTGGATATTGCTTTCTTTAGCCATAACAGGGTAAACAATGTTACCAACTACAAATGAATTGTAATCTCCACCAGGATATGAAGGCATTTCCTCTACAATAATAAAAGGAGCTGGTTTTACTTCCACTATCACCACTTCGTCTTTTTCTTCAACAACGGTTAACTCTTCTTCTACAGGAACAACATTTTCATTTTTATTGCTCAAATCATCTTGATTTAAAGAACCAGTATCTTCAATAGAATCATTAACAACCACAGGAGCAGTAAATTTAACTCTCTGTTCTATTGCTTCGGGTGGTGGTGGTGGTGGTGGTGGTGGTGGTGCATCTTCTTTTTTTGGAGCAGAACCTAAATCTACAACCACATCTTTATCAACATTTACAGTTCTTGTTTTGTTTAAATATCCTGCAATTAAAGGAGCACCAACACCAATTAAAAGAAGAGTAATAGAAATTGCCAAAGCCAAAGTCATGTGTTTTTTATAAATATGTCTTAATTTATAAGCACCATATTCTTTGAACCTTTTTTCAAAAACTATTTCATCAAAATCTTCGGTAAATTCTTTTTTAGATGACATGTTTTATGTTTTTAATATAATAATATTTTATCTAAATGATTATTAGGGAGCAGTTTTAATTATTTCTAATTCTTTAGGAGACATATCAACGATTGCATAACTCCCAATATTGCAAATAGCCATTTCATCTACAATATCAACAATATTTCTGTATTTTGCACCATCTCCTGCCTTAATTAGGATAATAGGTCCTTTTTTATCTCCCTTTTTTATTTCTTTTATTTTATTGTTAACTGTAGAATCAGCCATTACTAAAACGCCTTTTTTAACCTTATCTTTTAATTCCTCAATTTGGGTAAAAACATCTTTGTTTTTTTCTAAGAGTATTTTACGTAAGCCATCTTTGGAATAATTTGTTTTAGTAACAGGAGTTACAGGACCTGTTTTGCTGTCTAAACTGCCAGTGTACCAATAAAGTTTATTATCTCCAGAAATTAAAATATTTATTGTACGAAACTCAGGTATTTTAATTTGACTTTTCGCTGTATCGTTTTTATCTGGGGGTTCAGGCATAGTGATAACCATCACTTTAGGTTTGCTAAAGGCAGTAGTGAGCATAAAAAAAGTAATCAACAAGCACATTAAATCCACCATAGGAGTCATATCTATGTGTGTAGATTGTTTTTTTGCTTTTGTTTTGCTACCTTTTTTTCCGCTTTCTTCTTGAATTATTTCGCCCATATTTTTATTTTTATATGTTACAAAAGTGTATTATTTAATATCATTCAATGAGACCTCTTCTTTTTGAAGGTTGGTAACCAGATTGAATTTATTCACCTTGTTCTCTTGCAAAATGTCAATTACTTTTTTAACAATTTTGTAATCAGCACTAGCAGCTCCTTTAATAGCTACTTCAGAATCGACATTTTTCACACGTGAAACATTAATCCAATACCACAATTCAGATGGTCTTCCTTCGGCTGAGTCAGTAGGTATTCCATTTTTTTGCAATCTTTCTTTTTCTTTTGGGTCGTCAGAATTTAACCATTTACTCATATCTTTAATTGGCAATCCAAAAGATGAAAGCGTTGCAAATTTATTAACTTGTTTTTCTGAAAATTTCAAATTGTAATTTTCAGCCATCTCCAAAAGAATATCTTTTCTATAATGCTTACTGGAGTCTTTTCCATTATCAATATTGAAATATACATGCCCAATACTATCAATAAAAATGGTCATAATATTTTTATCGGGAGCTTGTTTATCAGAAACAGAATTAGGAGTATCAATGATTGCAGCTTCTTGAGGTCTGAATGAAGTAGTTAACATAAAGAAAGTTAGCAAAAGCGCAAACAAATCCACCATGGGTGTCATGTCTACGTGCGGTGTTTTAACCGGCATTTTAATCTTTGGCATACTTCAATTTTATTTAAAATTTATAAATATCAATTACTTAAAGTGTTATAATTATTTAGCTTGAGAAGCAAATGTTTGAACAACGGTGAAACCAGCTTCATCAATTTTAAATGTCAACGCATCAATTTTAGATGAGAAGAAATTATAGAAAATAATTGCTAAAGTAGAAGAGCTGATACCAAAAGCTGTGTTAATAAGTGCTTCAGAAATACCAGTTGCCAAAGCTAATGCGTCTGGAGAACCAGCTTGAGCCAAAGCCGCGAAAGCTCTAATCATACCAAGTACAGTTCCAATAAGACCTATAAGTACAGAAATAGAAGCTAAGGTAGAAAGAATAACTAAGTTTTTAGATAACATAGGTAATTCTAAAGCGGTAGATTCTTCTAATTCTTTTTGTAAAGCTAATACTTTTTGATCTTTAACTATTGTTTGGTCGTTTAACAATTCTTTGTATTTACCAAGACCAGCTCTCATAACATTTGCTAAAGAACCTCTTTGTTTATCACAAGTTTGAATTGCTTCGTCAAGTTGATTAGCTGCAAGATAGCCTCTAAGTGTTTTTAAAAATACATTTAATCTGCCTTTGCCTTTAGCTCTAGAAATAGTAATAAACCTTTCGATAGAAACTATAATAACAACAAGAAGGCAAGTCATTAAAAGAGGAACTATCATACCTCCTTTATAAATCATAGCTAAGTAATTACCTGGCATAGGAAGACCTTTAGGGTTTCCTCCTTCAAAGTTAATAGGATTACCCATTACGTAGAAATATACGATAATAGATACTACTAATGCTATCAAAATAGCCATTGATGCGAATCCTGATCTTAACACATCTTTTAATGATTGACCGTTTTTACTCATTTTTTTTAATTTTTTAAATTACTATTGATTAATTTAATTGATTTTGAAAATTTATTTTAAGTGATGCAAATATATAAAATATTTTGTATCCTAATTGTTTTTTTCATTTTTATTTCACTTCTTTAAAGTATTATTGTTAAAAGGTAATGAATAACTATTAGTTATATGTTTTTTTAAGACAGATATATTTGATTATTTTTTTAAAGAGAAAATTGTGTAAGTTTGAATTTTAAAATAGATGTAATTTATGAAAGTAGAAATGCCAATAATACTTATTTCGATTGAAAACGATGGTTTTCACTTAATGATAAAAGCAAAAATAAATGGCAGCAAAGTTAATTTGCTTATAGATACTGGTGCTTCGAGAACTGTATTTGATATTAATAGGATGAAAAACATCATAAATTTTGATAAGTCAGAGAAAAACGAGCGAATGTCAGCAGGTTTAGGCACAAATACAATGGAAAGTCAAATAGCAATGATTGATAAGCTGGAGTTTTCGAAAATTAAAATTAAAAAATATCCATCAGTATTTATTGATATGTCGCACGTAAATGAAATGTACGAAAGTATTAAATTACCTTTAATTGATGGATTTCTCGGAAGCGATTTGCTCTTAAAGATGA
>MNXO01000029.1:0-5634 GCA_001872995.1 Bacteroidetes bacterium CG2_30_32_10
CTGTATTGTCTTTCACAGAGTTGATAATTCTAACCACTTCAAACAAATGAGCTATCAATATAGGGCTATTTAAATCATCATTCATCGCATCATAACAATTTTGATATAATTTCTTTATATCAGAAGTTGAAACATTTGATGGTTTAAGGTTCTTAATTGTTTCAAAGCTTAACATTAATTTTTTCAAACCTTTTTCTGCAGCCAATAATGCTTCGTTAGAAAAATCGAGGGTGCCACGATAATGAGCTTGCAAAATAAAGAAACGAATGGTCATCGGACTATATGCTTTTGCTAAAGCTTTGTGTTTGCCAGAGAAAAACTCTGACAACAAAATAAAGTTGCCTAAAGATTTGCCCATTTTCTGCCCATTAATAGTAATCATATTGTTGTGCATCCAATATTTAACAGACTCTTTCCCATTTGCAGCCATAGATTGAGCAATTTCGCATTCGTGATGAGGGAAAAGTAAATCCATTCCACCTCCGTGAATATCGAAAGTTTCGCCAAGATATTTGGTGCTCATTGCAGAACATTCGAGATGCCATCCAGGAAATCCAATACTCCAAGGCGATTCCCAACGCATAATATGTTCTGGTTGTGCTTTTTTCCATAAAGCAAAATCGGCAGGATTATGTTTTTCGTCCTGAGCATCCAACTCGCGCGTATTTGACATTAAATCATCCAGTATTCTTCCTGACAATTTGCCATAGCTATGTGTTTTGCTATATTTGATGACATCAAAATAAACAGAACCATTCTCAATATAAGCAAAACCAGCATCAAATATTTTTTCAATCATTTTAATCTGCTCTATAATGTGACCAGAAGCACGAGGTTCGATGCTTGGACGCGAAATATTTAGCATATCCATAGCATCGTGATAGCTATCTATATAATGTTGGGCTATTTCCATTGGTTCTAGTTGTTCGAGTACAGCTTTCTTAGCTATTTTATCTTCTCCTTCATCAGCATCATTTACCAAATGACCAACATCAGTAATATTTCTAACATATCGAACTTTGAAACCAAGATGTTTTAAATATCGAAAAACTAAATCGAAAGTTATAGCAGGGCGTGCATGTCCCAAATGTGGATCGCCATATACAGTTGGTCCACATACATACATGCCCACCAAAGGCGGATTTATAGGGCTAAATGCTTCCTTCTTACGTGAAAGGGAATTATAAAGCATTATCTTTTGAGTAATCATATTATAATATCTTAAAATAAAGAATGCAAAATAACGCTTTTTCTTAAAAAGAATTTTAAAATTTATAATCATTACAAAAAAAAAGAAATAAAAGAATACTTCGGATAATTGAAAATAATGTAATTTTGGGCGTTTTTAAAATAACAATAAATTATTAAAATCTTTAAAATGAAGAAAATACTAATTATTGGAGCAATTGGTCAGATTGGCTCAGAACTAACGATGGCACTTAGAACCATTTACGGTGGAGAAAATGTAATAGCATCCGATATAAACAATGCTGCTTCAGAGAAGTTTCTCAAATCAGTTACTTTTGAAATTATTGATATTACTAATAAAAGTGCAATTGTTTCGTTGGTTAAGAAATATAACATTAACACCATCATTGATTTGGCAGCCATATTGTCGGCAACGGGCGAAAAAAATCCAATGCTTGCATGGAATGTAAATATAAATGGACTTATCAATGTGCTTGAAGTGGCTCGTGAACATAAATTAGAACAGGTTTTGATACCCAGCTCTATTGCTGTTTTTGGTCCTGGTACTCCAATTGAATGTGCACCACAAGAAACAGTGTTACATCCAACAACCATGTATGGCATTACAAAAGTAGCTGGCGAATTAGTAGCTGATTATTATGTAAAGAAATACAATCTCGATGTTCGTGGTTTGCGTTATCCTGGTATCATCAGCAATGAAACATTACCTGGAGGTGGAACTACAGATTATGCTGTTGCCATATATTACGATGCAATTAAATACGGTAAATACACTTGTTTCGTTAAAGAAGATACCCGTCTTCCGATGATGTATATGCCCGATTGTTTGAAAGCCACCATTGATTTATTACAAGCAGATTTAGCAACTTTAAAACACCATTCTGATTTTAATGTAGGTGCAATGAGCTTTTCTGTTAAAGAGCTCGCTGAAAGCATCAAAAAATATATGCCTAATTTCCAAATTGAATACAAACCTGATTATCGTCAGGCAATTGCCGATAGTTGGCCTAATGCTGTTGATGATTCTGCTGCACGCAAAGAATGGGGCTGGAAACCAAGCTATGACTTAAATACCATGACCCAAGACATGCTCAAAGTAATTGGCGAAAAACATAAAAAAGGATTAATTTAATAAATAGATATTATGCAAACAAAAATGAAAGCATTTCTTACTGAAGAATTGCAAAAATTAGAAACTCAAAAACTCTTTAAACACGAAAGAATTATTGAAAGCCCACAAGGTGCAGAAATTATTGTGAAAGGCAAGAAATGCCTCAACTTTTGTGCAAACAATTACTTGGGACTCTCTTCTCACCCCGATTTAATCAAAGCTTCGCACGATGCTATTGATAGTCGTGGTTATGGTTTATCGTCAGTACGTTTCATCTGTGGTACACAAGATATTCATAAAGAACTTGAAAAGAAACTATCTGCATTTTTAGGAATGGAAGATACTATTTTATTTTCTTCTTGTTTTGATGCTAATGGAGCCGTATTTGAACCTTTATTGGGCGAAAATGATGCCATTATCAGCGATGCACTCAATCACGCTTCCATTATTGATGGAGTTAGACTTTGCAAAGCACAACGATGGGCATACAAACATGGCGATATGCGCGATATAGAAGAAGTGGATTCTGCTACCGACAAAAAAGCAAAAGGTTTGGAACGTTGTTTAAAAGAAGCTCAAGGTTGCCGTTTTCGTATGATTGCCACTGATGGTTCTTTTAGCATGGATGGCGATATTGCCAAATTGAAAGAAATTTGCGACTTGGCTGATAAATATGATGCAATTGTGATGGTTGATGATAGCCACTCTTCTGGTTTCCTTGGAAAAACTGGTCGTGGTACTCATGAATACAGAGGTGTTATGGGTAGAGTAGATATTATTACAACTACTTTTGGTAAAGCATTGGGTGGTGCATCGGGTGGTTGTATTTCTTCTAGTAAAGAAATTATCAATTGGATGCGCAACAAAGCTCGTCCTTATTTATTTTCTAATACAGTTCCTCCAGCAGTAGTTGGTGCCACCATCAAAGTAATAGACATTTTAACTGCTTCAACAAACTTACGTGATAAATTAGAAAAAAACACCATCTACTTCCGCAAAAAAATGACCGATGCCGGGTTTGATATTGTTGCAGGCGATCATCCTATTGTTCCTATTATGTTTGGTAAATATCCTGATTGTTCTAAATTAGCTGTGGACTTTGCAAACAAAATGCTCGAAGAAGGTGTTTATGTGATTGCATTTTCTTTTCCTGTAGTAGCTAAAGGAAAAGACAGAATAAGAGTACAAATTTCTGCAGGTCACGATATGGCTCAGATTGATAAAGCTATCGCTGCCTTTACTAAAGTAGGAAAAGAACTGGGAATGATAAAATAATTACTGAAAGCTTTAAACTTAAGAGTTGAAGTTATAAAACTATTGAGAAATAAATTAAAAAAACATCTGAAAATATATTTTCAGATGTTTTTTTTTAAAGCTAAGGTTAAAATATAAGTGGAATATTTTAGAATTTTAACCCAATATAAAAACGAAGGTAAGGGAATCTTATATTTGCTTCCATCGTTTCTGGGTCGTCGGCTTGAAGTATGTATTTTGCTTTACCAAAATTTGCATCGAAGCCAGTAGCAAGAATACTGAATCTATATGCAACACCAATCGAATTGGTTAAACCGAGAAAATTTAATGTTTCGTCAGAACCTTCAATATTATAAGCGATAACATATTGGGGTGCAATTTGATAATATGCATCAATAGCCATTTTGTCGCCAAGACCGAAAGAGAAATAAGGTCCCAATTTTAAAAACGATAAGTGTAAAATGCTAAATACAACTTCATTATCATATTCGACATTAGTTTGATTTGCATTGAGCCAAGTTGCCCTAATTCCGATTGCTTTGTTATCTAAATCGGCAAGTCTAAACATATTGCCAGCTTCAAAACTTGTTCCTAATCTAAAATTAATACCATCAGAGGTTGGTTCTTCGCTTTCTTCTAAAAAGTAGTTGGTAGTTGGTTTGTAAAACCCAAAATTAAAAAAGAATCCTCCTTTACAAGGGTCTCTCTGGATTCCAAACAAGTCTTTTGATGACTTTGGTTTTTTTTTAAATGACAATACATCGCTTGATTTGTATTTTGATTGATAAGTAGGAAGCGAATATATAACTATTTTTTAACTATTAGCATTTATTATTTGGATCTATAAATCATGTTTGCTCAATAAAAACATCAATAAAAGGCAAAGATTTGCTGTTTTTATTTACTTTTGTAAATTAATCACAGAGAGAAAGAAAATGGAATTAAAAATTATTAATACTTCAAAGCATCCATTACCAGCTTATGAAACAAAGGCGTCAGCTGGAATGGACATAAGAGCAAATATTGACACTCCATACATAATGAGACCAATGGAAAGAGCTTTAGTTTCCACTGGTTTATACATTGAATTACCTGTAGGATATGAAGCACAAATTCGTCCACGAAGCGGTTTGGCTATTAAAAAAGGTGTTACCGTACTTAACGCGCCTGGCACTATTGATGCAGACTATAGAGGTGAAATTAAAGTAATATTGGTTAATTTATCAACTGATGATTTTATCATCAACGATGGGGAAAGAATCGCACAAATGATAATATCAAAGCATGAGCATGCTACTTTGATTGAAGTTAAAGAGCTTGCAGAAACTGACAGAGGTGCTGGTGGCTTTGGACATACAGGTAGCAAATAATAATTAAGTTGAAACCCTTTTAACAATAAAAAAATGAAAATTATTATACCAATGGCGGGAATGGGAAAAAGAATGCGTCCTCATACCTTAACTATCCCTAAACCTTTGATTAAAATTGCGGGAAAGCATATTGTACAACGTTTAGTTGAAGATATTTCGTTGGTTTGTGAAGAAAAAGTGGATGAAATAGCGTTTGTTATTGGCGATTTTGGTAAAGAAGTAGAAAATGAGTTGATTAATATTGCAAAAAACGTAGGTTCTAAAGCAACCATTTATTATCAGTATGAAGCATTAGGCACTGCCCACGCCATTCTTTGTGCCAAAGAATCATTGAAAGGAAAAGTGGTTGTGGCATTTGCAGATACTTTATTCCGAGCTGAATTTAAATTAGATGCGGCTCAAGATGGAATAATTTGGGTGCATAAAGTGAAAGATCCAAGTTCTTTTGGCGTTGTTAAAACAAATGAAAAAAATATTATTACTGATTTTATTGAGAAACCAAAGGAATTTATATCAGAAAACGCAATAATAGGCATTTATTATTTTAAAGATGGCGACTATTTATGCAAACAACTTCAATATTTGATAGACAATAATGTTCAAAAAGGCGGTGAATATCAGTTGACAGATGCATTGGAAAACATGAAAAAAGCAGGTACAAAATTTACTATTGGTAATGTGGAAGAGTGG
>MNXO01000029.1:5648-5945 GCA_001872995.1 Bacteroidetes bacterium CG2_30_32_10
CGACAGTATATACTAATCAGAGAATACTTGCTACGAATAATAATGAAGATTTGGTTTCTAAATCAGCCATTATTATAAACTCAATTATTATAAAGCCATGCTTTATTGGAAACAATGCAAAGATTGAAAATTCAGTAGTAGGACCGTATGTTTCTATTGGAGATTATACATCTATTGATAATTCTGTTATCAGTAATTCTATAATCCAAAATAATACAAAGTTATCTTGTGTAAATATTGATAATTCTATGATTGGCAACAATGTTGAATATAAAGGAATAATGAACGACGTTAGCA
>MNXO01000089.1 GCA_001872995.1 Bacteroidetes bacterium CG2_30_32_10
TAGACGGGAAAATGGATTTGGTATTCAATTTATCGAATAGTTTAAATAGACACATTACTTTTTATTTTTAGAATTGAACTATTCAATACAATTATTAATAAGATATCCATACTAAATAATACTTATAGGTGCTATTGTCAGCATTAATATTGTTTAGCGTGGGTGGTTTGTTCTATTAGTTTGATATTCAGAATAAAATCAATGATTTGTCTATCTCTCTTTGCGGTGTTCAAAGATCTTGTTGCGTTTGATTTTTCTTGTAAGGCATTGCATTAGTTAGATAATCTTTTAATGGTATTTTCAATTAATTTATTTTAGCTTCAAAAAATAATCAATCAATAATTCTTTGTAAAATCAAAACAAATTCCTTATTTTTGCATCGAATTTAAATGGTGGTTGTAGCTCAGTTGGTTAGAGCATCAGATTGTGGTTCTGAGGGTCGTGGGTTCGAAACCCACCATCCACCCAAAAAACGAATTATATAAAATGATTCGTTTTTTTTATTACAAAAAAAGGCTGTCTATAAAGGCAGCCTTTTTTGAAATAAGTTAAATTCAAAATTATTTTACAACAATCTTTTTAGTAACCATCCCGTCATCTTTTATAACGTTGATAATATAAGTACCAGCAGCAAAATTATTGGTGCTAATATTAACTTCATGTTTATTCATATTTTCGTTATAAACAATTTGACCAATCGTATTATAAACTTTAACATTGGTAATGTTAGAAGTAGATATCATGTTAATAGTAGAATTAACCATGGCAGGACTTGGCCATACCGCAAGGTTTTCATTTTTCTGATTTTCTTTGATACCAACACCACCCCAATCAACTAATTCTAAACCAAAAACACGGTTTGGAGTTTGTTGAACGTTCCCTATAATCACTAATTTGCCTGGAGCATAAGTATCATAAGTTGATTCGCAACCACCAGCTATAGCGCTTAAATCATTAACAACACCTGAAACATTGCTGCAATTGTGAACAGTACCAGTATATGTATTAGAAGCAATGTTATATTGAACTAAATCAACAAGAGCAGAACCTGCAGGGGTACCAGTAGCCGTTTGGCAAAATAACCATAAGTAAGGACCACCAGTAGTTTGTCCATCAAAAGCAGAACCATAGCAAGAAGTTGGAGCTGGAGCGGTAACTGTAGCTGCACCACCTGCTTTTGGATACAATTTTAAATTTGCCCAAGCACCGGCCCAAAAACCGCCAGCATTAGAATATGCTGTAGGGTCGTAAGTGCAATGTCTAATAGTTGCACCAGTAAGAGTTACGGAAGTTGAAGTGTGAGCTGTTAAATCAATTTTATAAAGAGCAGAAGTATTATTACCTCCATATAAATAAGTGCCATCATAAGCAAAATCTCTAATACCAACTACTGTGGGAGTTAAAAGAAAAGAGTCGTTTTTTAACATAGTTGTTTTGTCGTATTTACGAATCATTCCATCAGTTTGCCACTTAGCAGTCCAAAAAGCATCATCGGCAAAGGCAACGCCTTGTTCTCCATCAAAGGTAACATTAAAAGAAAACAACTCATCCCATAACAAATCACCATTATCGGCAACAATAGGGGTTGAAGTTGGAGCGAAAGGACAAACGTCTTTCATTTCTTGCGAAAACGCATTAAAAAAAAATGATGACAAGAAAACTATCATCATTAAAAAAGTAATTTTTTTCATGGTTTAAATTTTTTAGTTAAACATTTTTTTAAAAACAAATATAAAAATAATTTTTAAATAAAAAAAAACCCAAAGGAAACTTTGAGTTTTTTTGTGGCATCGACTGGAATTGAACCAGTGACACAAGGATTTTCAGTCCTCTGCTCTACCAACTGAGCTACGACGCCATCTATTTTTGGGATTGCAAAAGTAGAAATAAAAATACAAATAATCAAAGAAAAAAATAAAAATTGTAATTTTGACGTTTTAATATCTTGATTACTTTGTGTTTTATTGTAAATAAAATTTAATATATGATGAAGAAATTGATAATTGATATTGGAAATACTTTTAGCAAAATTGCTATTTATGATGGAAATTCATTATTAGATTTAATTAAGATTGAAGATATTCAGATAAAAGACATTGCATCATTTGTAAAAGACAAAGATATAAAAGCTGCAATAATCTCATCGGTTGTTTTTCATCCCGGAAATATTAACAATTATTTAAAAGAGAAATATATTTATATTGAATTAACTGATAAAACGCCATTACCAATTCAGAATTTATATGCAACACCAAATAGTTTGGGAAAAGATAGACTTGCAGCTGCTGTTGGTGCTTATAGTCTTTTCCCTAAAGAACATGTTTTAGTTATAGATGCTGGCACTTGTATTAAATATGATTTTAAAAACGATAGAAATGAATATTTTGGAGGTGCAATATCGCCTGGTTTAGAAATGCGACTGAAATCTTTAAACGATTATACAGATAAATTACCGCTTTGTAAACTTAAGCAAACAAATAAACTAATAGGAACAACCACCGAAGAATCAATTTTATCGGGGGTAATTAATGGTGCAATTGCTGAAATTACTGGCATCATTGAGCAATACAAAGAAAAGTTTAATCCATTAAAAATTATTTTAAGTGGAGGTGATGCGATTTATTTTGATAATAGACTTAAAAATAGCATCTTTGCAGTCTCGAATATTGTACTTTTAGGATTAAACGAAATACTTGATTATAATGTTAAATAAAAGAATTATTTACTGTATGCTCTTAGGTTTGTTGCTAATGGCAACAAATACTTTTGCACAAAATAGAATTATCTCTCCCTACTCAAGATTTGGAATAGGTGAATTGCAAAACAACAATTTTACAAGACAGATGGCTATGGGTGGTGTAAAATATGCAATTAGAGCAAATGATTTGATAAACTTTTACAATCCTGCATCTTATTCTGCTTTTGATACAACTACTTTTGTCTTTGAAACAGGTGTTCTTAGTACATTTGAACAATTAAAAACTTCTGAAATAACCAAAAAATACAATTATACGAACTTAAATTATTTAGTGTTCGGGATGCCTATTACCAAGTGGTGGGGATTTAGTTTTGGTTTAATTCCATTTAGTAGTACCGGATATAATATTTCTTATGTTGATAACAATGTTAATTTTGGCAAAATAAAGTATATATATGAAGGTTCTGGTGGTATTAATCAATTTTATTTAGGAAATGCCTTTCGATATAAAGATTTTTCTTTTGGTTTTAATGCGGCTTATATGTTTGGAACAATCGACAAAATTAGGCAAATGTATTTTCCTGATTCAACCATTAAATATTATGGCACTAATATTCATAATGCCTTACATATAAACGATTTTTATTTGAATTATGGCTTGCAATATACCTATAAAATAAACAAAGAAAAACGAATTGGAATTGGCTTGGTTGTTAGTAATACAACAAATATTAAAGCAAACCAAGACGATTTAACGCGTAATTTTGCAGGAACACCAGACCAATATTATTTTATGGACACGATAACAAGCTCTAATATTAAAGGAAATGTTACATTTCCATTAAAAGTTGGAGGAGGCTTGACTTACGAAGTGGTAAACAAATTGCTTGTTGCTGGAGATTTTGAATTTCAACAATGGTCGAATTATTCTGCTTTTGGTGTAAAAGACTCATTGAAAAATGTTATTGCTACCTCTTTAGGGGCACAATATACACCTCAAAAATTTTCTTCTTCCACTACAAGTTATTTAAAACGAATGACCTATCGGGCTGGTATCAGGTATTCTAAATCATATCTTGAAATTAAAAACACTCAACTTGATGAGTTTGGTGTTAGCTTTGGTTTTGGATTTCCGCTTCGTAAAACAAGATCTACGCTAAATATTGCTGTAGAGCTTGGCAAAAGAGGCACTACAAACAATCAGCTTATTCAAGAAAACTATGGTAAGGTAACTTTAGGTTTTTCTATCTTTGAAAGGTGGTTTATTAAGAATAAATTATATTAATACCTTTCGTATTTATTTACAAAATCAATTTTTTAGCAAGATGAATTTGCATAAAAGTTTAGTATATCTTGTTTCAAGGACAAAAGCAAGTCATATTATATTTGTTTTATTTAGCATACTGGCTATTGCGTCTTGCGAAAACGATATTCAACAAGTGAAAAAGTTTGATAAGGATGAAAAAAAACTTCCAACTCAAATATTGATTGATGCTGAAATGATATACAGCGATTCGGCGGAATTGAAAGCAATCATTAAAACACCTAAATTAGATAATTATACGATAGATAAGGTTTATCAAGAATTTCCAAAAGGAGTTAAAGTAGATATATACGAAAATGGTGTAGTTTCATCAAATCTTAAAGCTAATTATGCCGTAAATTATGAAAAAGAAAAAATAATGGAAGCCAAAAACAATGTTATTGTTACAAATATTAAAGGAGAAATTCTTAATACCGAGCATTTGATTTGGGATCAGAATAAAAAAATAATATATTCTGATGTTTTTGTTAAAATTACTACTCCTACTCAAATTTTATTTGGTAAAGGGTTAGAGTCGGATGAAAGATTTGAAAATTGGAAGATTAAAAACCCTACAGGCAATATATTTATTAATAAAGAAGAATTAGAATAAGCCAAAAATAATGGAAAATTGGATAATTATAATTATTTCTTTAATCTTTTCTGCATTTTTTTCAGGTTTGGAAATGGCTTTTATTTCTTCAAACAAGCTTTTAATAGAACTTGATAAAACCAAAGGTTTGTTATCAGGAAAAATTAATTCAAAATTAGTTAAGCATCCATCCGATTTTATTGCAACTATGTTGGTAGGGAATAATGTTTCTCTGGTTATATATGGTATTGTGATGGCAATAGTTTTGGAACCACATATAATTAGTATATTACCAAGTTTTTTTGTTTCCGACTTTATGGTTTTAATTATACAGACTATATTATCAACCTTACTAATCCTTATTACAGCCGAATTTCTTCCGAAAGTATTGTTTCGTGTTAATCCCAATAATGTTTTAAAAATTATGGCTGTCCCTGTAGCTATCTTTTATTTTTTGTTTTATCCTGTTGTTTATATGGTAGTTATACTATCTAAGCTTTTGTTAAAAGCTTTTGGTAAAGGCGATTTTTCTAATGAACCACTTGTGTTCAGCAATTTAGATATGGGAAATTATTTGAAAGAAAGCAATATGGAAAATTCTGAAAAAAAAGAAATTGCACATGAACTTCAAATATTTCAAAATGCTATTGAGTTTCCAAATATTAAAGTAAGGGAATGTATGATACCCCGAACAGAAATTATTGCATTTGATGAAACTGAGTCGATAGAACATATTAAGCAATTGTTTATAGAAACAAATCTATCGAAAATACTTATATATAACGGTAATATTGATAACATTATTGGCTATGTTCATACATTTGAGATGTATAAAGCACCTAAAACCATTACCAGTATTTTAAAACCAGTATTGATAGTGCCCGAAACAATGCTTGCCAAAAAACTACTTACTGTTTTTATTCAACAAAACAAAAGTATTGCAGTGGTGGTTGATGAATTTGGTGGAACCTCAGGAATGCTCACGATGGAAGATGTTATTGAAGAAATATTTGGCGAAATAGAAGATGAACACGATATTGATAATCTTGTTGAGAAAAAAATCAATGATGATGAATATATTCTTTCTGCGCGTCTCGAAATTGATTATATTAATGATAAATATCAGCTTCATCTTTCAAAATCTAATGATTATGAAACGCTTGCTGGTTTAATTATTAACTACCACGAAAGTATTCCTCAATTAAATGAGGAAATTAAAATAGAGAAATTTTTGTTTAGAATATTAAAAGTAAGCAAAACCCATATTGATTTAGTGAAGTTGATTATACAAAAAGATGAAATTTAACCAGATTTTAAAGAATTCTTATTCTCTTTTCTCTTCTATCTTCAAGCAAAGCATCAAAACAAGCATTATTCTTTTCAAAATAATGATTCCGATTTCTATTATTGTAAAACTTTTGCAATATACTGGAGCTATTGAATATATTGGCATGGCATTATATCCTTTGATGAAATTTGTGGGACTGCCAGGCGAAATGGGCTTGGTATGGGCAAGTGCTATGATAACTAATTTGTTTGGTGGGGTATTGGCTTTTATTAATCTTTCGGCTGGATTAAACCTTACCATTGCTCAAGTAACTATTATTTCGGTGATGATGCTTATTGCTCATACTTTTCCGATTGAGCTTACCATTGCCAGAAAAACAGGAGTGAAACTGCTAACTATGTTTATTGTTCGCTTTGGCTTTGCTTTTATATTTGGTGTTTTACTTAATATCATCTACAAATCATTTAATTATTTGCAGGAACCAGCTGTTTTGCATATAAAGCAAAGCATTGTTGTTAACAACTCCTTATGGTCTTGGGCTCTTAATGAACTTAAAAACTATCTTATTATTTATCTGTTTGTTTTTTCTTTGATGCTGTTGTTAGAAATTCTTAAGCGTATTGGAGTAATTGAATTAATTACCAAAGCCCTTAGCCCGCTATTAAGATTTTTGGGTATTGGAAATGGGGTGATAACTATTACAATTGTAGGATTAACTCTTGGTGTGGTTTATGGTGGAGCACTAATTATTAATGAAACCAAAACGAAATCAATTAATAGAAGGGATGTTTTTTATGCAATGGTGATGATGGGTATTTTTCATAGCATTATCGAAGATTCTATTCTGATGATTTCGCTAGGAGGACATTATACTGGAGTTGTTATTGGAAGGTTTATTTTCACTATTATTGTAATTTATCTTTTGGTAAAACTCACCAAACCATTGTCTGATAAAACATTTAATAGGTTTTTTCTTACAAAAATAAAAAACGAAAACCATTAAAGAATAGCGTTGTTTATAGCTGTTCAATAAATTCTTTTAACTGGTAGTTAAAAAGGAATTTAGGATTCTTTACAATTTCGCCGCTTTTGTATTTTATATATCCTTTAATAAAAATAGCTGGTAAAATATAATCTTCTTCCTTATTTTGCTTTGTCTTGCTAATATAGTCTTCTACTGACATATTGAGCTTAGAAAGGTTAATATTTTTTTTTATAAATTCAATTAATTTATCTGAAATGCCTATAATAAGCATATATTCGCCATAGTGTTCATACAAATTGTGCTTGTAATTTAATACCACCAATTCATCTTGAATATTTTGAGTAGTTTTATAAAAAGAATCATTAAATTTGAATCCCTCATCCATTATTAATTGAGCGATTGCTTCATTATGGGTGTAATGGGTAAAAACTTTTTCTTTTTCTATATTCTCAAAAATAAAACTTAGCATTTCTTTAGTGAAAATACTATCTTTTCTAAATTCATCATTCATAACAAGGAGCAGATACAACTGCTTATTTTTTTCAAAATTAATTAATAATTAGATGGTTTTTTCAAAAGAATATAAATATTTTAACATTTCATTGCAAAAGCTTGTTTTCAAAGATGTAAATAAATAATTGATAAGTCTTTAGTCGATAGGCATCAATAGAACTATTAATAAAATGGAAAAACAAAAGATAAATAGTTTAAAAAATAAAACCGTTTACTGTTTGCAAACCCAATCTAATACTAAACCGCCAACAAGAAATATAAAATTTTCCGACTTGTTGGGATTAATGCCGATAGCCTAACAATTGTGATTTATAAACGAAGTGAAATAAATCACCTACTCTTAGCAAGTCATTATAAAAAGCAAATAAGATAAATTTACTTTTTTCAGAAATAAAATAAATGTAATTTAGCGTTTCTTTTTAAAGGATTTAAATACTTGCGGAACATCAAACAACATATTAAAATATTCTTTAATAACATACTTCTTTTTAAGAATGAAAAGAGGTTGGTAGCATTGTTTTTAATGTTTTTTTTGCCATTATTAAATGGTAATTCTATAAAAGCTCAGTTTTACAATGGTTCTCAAATGGAATTTGGCAAAAACAGATTACAATTCAACGAAGCACTTTGGCTTAACTATCGTTTGCCCAAATTTGATATTTATTATTATCAAGGAGGAAGCGAACTTGCTGTTTATATTGCTCTATCTGCTAACAAATTTATTGAAGAGATTGAAGATAAATTCAATTTTACATTAGAAGATAAAATTCAGTTTATTGTTTATAAAAGCATGTCTGATTTAAAAGAGAGCAATATTGGGCTTATCAGCGATGAACATTACAATATTGGCGGAGTTACTTATATTGTTGGTGAAAAGGTGTTTATTTATTTTGATGGCAATCATAAAAACCTCGAAAAACAGGTAAAAGCGGGTATTAGTCAGGCTGTTTTCAATCAGTTGCTGTATGGCAATCATATTGGGTCAAAAATAAAAAATTCTACATTAATTTCTTTACCCAATTGGTACACACAAGGCTTGATGTCGTATATGTCTGAAGAATGGAGTACAGAAATAGACAATTATGTGAGAGATGGTATATTGTCGGGCAAATACAAAAAATTTAACTCTCTCACCGGCGATGATGCCATTTATGCAGGTCATTCTATTTGGTACTATATCGGGACAAAGTATGGTGCAAAAGCAATTTCCAATATTTTGTATATGACTAAATACAGCCGCAGTGTTGAGTCTGGTTTTCTTTATGGAATAGGGATATCGTTTAAAAGTGTTTCAAAAGATTGGTTGGCATTTTGTCATGAAAAAAATGATTATCTTGATAGCTCCTCCATTGCTCAAAATAAAACTTTATTATTAAAAAAAATCAAAAAAAACAGGGTTTATGGTAAAATGAAAATTAGCCCTGATGGTAATTTTGTTGCATTTACTACCAATGAACTTGGACAATATAAAGTGTGGTTGTATAATACCAATACCCATAAGGTGAAGCGAATATTGAAAAGAAAGCAAAAATTAGAAGAAAAAACCGATTATTCTTTTCCATTGTTGGCGTGGCATCCCACAGGCGAATTGCTATCCATCGTTACAGAATCGAAAGGCAAATTAAACTTTTATAATTATACCCTCAAAGAAAAATCGTTTGAAAAAAAAGATTTTACTTATTTCAGTAAAATTTTGAGTTTCTCTTATGCGCCAAATGGCAAACTCATTGTTTTTAGTGCTGTTCAGCGAGGACAATCCGATATTTTTGTATATAATGTTGTTTCTGGCACCTATTTTCAGGCAACTAAAGATATTTATGATGACCTTTACCCTTGTTTTATTAACAATTCGAGCGATATTGTTTTTAGTTCTAATAGAAACAATGACACCCTTAAGTTTGATAATCCAAGAGGATTGTTAGTAAACGATAAGCAACTTGATTTGTTCATTTATAATTATAGTACCAAAAATAATGTTCTTAAAAAAGTTACCCATACTCCGTTTGCAAATGAAACCAATGCAGTTGAATACGACAAACAGTTCTTTAGTTATTTGAGCGATCAAAATGGCATTAATAACCGTTATGTGTCTCGCATCGATAGTGTTATTAGTTTTGTTGATACTACCACTCATTACAGAGATGTTATTTCTTCATTTCCTTTAACTGATTATCCAAGAAACATTTTAGAGCAAGATATTAGTTTTAAAACCGGGAAAATTGGGGAAGTTGTTTATGAAAAAGGCTTATATAAAATGTATTACGATGATTTAATTGCAAGTAATAACTTAATAACCGTTGAACCTAAAAATACATTTTTTGTTGAATCGTTGATAAAAAGCAAACAAAAAAAACTTAATAATTCTGAATCGGATAGTATTAAAACAAAAAAAAAAAAAAATTATCAATGTTCATAATGAACAAAACGATAATAATTTGGAAATAAATGATTATTCTTCTGGAAAAATATCTACACTAAATGATATCCTTACCAAAAATGATTCTATAAAAAGCAAAAGAGACAGCATTTTAAAATCTATTAATGAGAATCCATTGATGTTTATGGCAAATTCATTAGGGAATTACCATGTTGAGTATTCGATAAGTCAAATGGTAACACAAATAGATTTTAGTTATTTAAATTCATCATACCAGCCCTTTACTTATGGATTGACCCCTGTTTTTGTGAACCCCGGTTTTGGTGGGTTTATTAAAGTGGGTCTTGAAGATTTATTAGAAAATTATAGAATAACCGGTGCTTTGAAACTTTCGCCAACCTTAAGAAATAATGAATATTTAATTAGTTTTGAAAATTTAAAAAATCGTTTAGACAAACAAATAATTTTTCATAGACAGGGTTTTGAAAATGCTGATTATAGTAGTGTTTTACGCCAACAAACACATGAAGTTTTTTATATTTTAAAATGGCCCTTTAATCCAGTTGCTTGTGTGAGAGGCACCTTGAACTTAAAAAACGAACATTATGTTTTTATGTCCACAGATATGCGAAACTTATTAGAACCCAATGTCAATAAGAACTGGCTTGGGGTGAAAGGAGAATTTATTTTCGATAACACCCGCAATAAAGGACTAAATTTATATTATGGCACTCGGCTTAAATTGTTTGCCGAATATTACAAGCAACTGGATGTCAAGAAAAAAGATTTTACGGTGCTTGGTATAGATATTAGAAATTATCAGAAAATTAGTAAAACTTTTATTTGGGCAAATCGAATTGCTGCAAGTACTTCTTTTGGGCATCAAAAATTGGTTTATTATATGGGAGGTGTTGATAATTGGATAAAATTTAATAACGAACCGCCTATGTTTAATACAGAAACTCCAATAGCAACCGACCAAAATTATGCTTACCAAACACTTGCCACCAATATGAGGGGTTTCAATCAGAATATTAGAAATGGAAATAGCTTTGCTGTTATCAATAGCGAATTGCGTTTTCCTGTTTTTAAATACTTTTTTAATCGTCCTTTAAAATCAGATCTTATTAGCAATTTTCAACTTATTGGGTATGGTGATATAGGAACTGCTTGGACAGGAAAAAGTCCTTATTCAGAAAACAACTCTCTATTTAATAGAACCATTGTAAGGGGTCCAATTGTGATGAGAGTTCAATATCAAATAAACCCAATAGTTGGCGGCTATGGCTTTGGTTTTAGAACCAGATTGTTGGGATATTTTCTTCGCTTCGATTGGGCTTGGGGCGTGAACGAGGGTTATGTTACGCCACGTATTTTCTATTTCTCACTTGGTTTGGATTTTTAAAAATACTAATTATTGATAACTTTTGGTTGTTTGGTTAAACTTTGTATTGTTGATTGATAATAAAACCCATCAACCCATTTTAAATTTTAAAATGTATGAATGCTATAAAAGATAAAATAAAAAAAACGGCGGCAAAATTTCTTCCCGAAATAATAGCTATTAGAAGACATATACACGCTAATCCTGAACTTGCTTTTGAAGAGTTTAAAACTTCTCAGTTTATTATATCTAATTTGGAAGCAATGGGAATTTCGCACCAAAATAACATTGCAAAAACAGGTATTGTTGCATTGATAGAAGGGAAAAACCCTTTATCAAAAGTTACAATGCTTAGAGCCGATATGGATGCACTTACTATCAATGAAGAAAATGAGGTTGACTATAAATCGCTCAATAAAGGAGTGATGCATGCTTGTGGGCACGATGTGCATATTGCTTCGTTATTGGGTGCTGCAAAAATACTTATGGAGTTGCGCAATGAATTTAGTGGAACTGTAAAATTGATATTTCAACCTTCGGAAGAAAAGTTTCCTGGTGGAGCTTTGCAGATGATAAAAGAAGGAGTGCTCGATAATCCAAAAGCTAACAATATTATTGGTCAACACGTGTTGCCAACATTAGAAGTTGGTAAAATTGGTTTAAAAACAGGCAAGTATATGGCTTCTACTGATGAAGTGTATATTACCATTTATGGAAAAGGAGGACACGGTGCCACTCCTGAGCTTAATATTGACCCTGTTATTATTGCTTCTCATATTGTGGTAGCTTTGCAACAATTGGTAAGTAGAAATGCAATGCCAAGTGTGCCTTCGGTGCTTTCGTTTGGCAGGTTTATTGCTAATGGAAGAACCAACATTATTCCCGATGAAGTGAAAATAGAGGGAACTTTTAGAACATTCGACGAAGTTTGGCGTAGCGATGCGCATAAAAAAATTACAAAAATGGCATCTTTGATTGCCGAAAGCATGGGAGCCGCTTGTGATGTGCGTATTGACAAAGGTTATCCTTTTTTGGTAAACGATATTGCTCTTACTCTTAAGGTAAAAGAATACGCCATTGATTTTCTTGGCGAAGAAAATGTTGAAGATTTAGATTTACGAATGACCGCAGAAGACTTTGCTTATTATTCTCAACAAATACCTGCTTGTTTTTATAGGTTGGGTATTAGAAATGAAAAAAAAGGAATTACTTCCAATTTACATACTTCCACCTTTGATATAGATGAAAATGCTTTAGAAATTGGGATGGGCTTAATGGCTTGGATTACTTTTAGAGAATTGTCTTTATAAGAAAAATTGAATTTCTATCTTTGTTTTTTCTTTTTAAATATGCTCTTACATAAATACACCCTCGGTTTTTCTCCATGTCCCAACGATACTTTTATTTTCGATGCCATCATTAACAATAAAATAGATACCGAAGGAATTTCATTTGTTCCTGTTATTGCGGATGTTGAGGCTTTAAACCACAAAGCTTTTAATAAAGAATTAGATATAACCAAGTTGAGTTTTTTTGCTTTTGCAATTGTTGCCAACGATTATCAATTATTAGATTCGGGAAGCGCCTTGGGCAAAAACTGTGGACCCATCCTTATCAGTAAAAAGAATTTTAAATTAAGTGAAGTCGATAAACTAACTATTGCTATTCCAGGAAAGCACACTACTGCCAATTGTTTGCTTAGTATTGTTTTCCCTAATGTTAAATTGAAAAAGGAAATGCTTTTTTCCGAAATCGAAGAAGCAATCATCAACGAGCAAGTAGATGCTGGAGTTATTATTCACGAAAACAGATTTACCTATCAAGCCAAAGGATTAAAAAAAATAATAGATTTGGGCGAATATTGGGAAGCAGAAACACAAATGCCCATACCTCTTGGCGGCATAGCAATTAAAAAAAACATTCCAATAGAGGATAAACAAAAAATAAATCGTTTACTTCGCAAAAGTATTGACTTTGCCATGCAAAACCCATCATCTTCCACCGAGTTTATAAAGAAATTAGCACAAGAAATGGATGAAGAGGTGATAAACAAGCATATTCAATTATATGTGAATAATTATACTCAAGATTTGGGCGTTGATGGCAAACAAGTAATTAAAAGATTTTTTGAAAGATTATATCAATTAGGGATTACTGTTAAAATTGGAGATAACCTATTTTTAAACAACTTATAGTTTATATTTGCTGCAAAAATGATTAATAATAAAATAATAAAGAACAAATATCTAATCATACTGATTATAATATCATTTTTATTTTTATTTTTCTTTTATGGTAAAGTTATAACTCACCCAAATAGCTACCTTTTTAGCAATAGTGGTGACGGCATTAAGAATTATTATACTTATGCCTTTCATATCAATAATGACAATTCGTATATTGAAATGCAGGGAATGAACTATCCTTATGGAGAAAATTTTCTTTACACCGATTGTCAACCATTGTTCACTCTTATGTTTAAAACTCTTTCAGGAGTTTTCCCTTCTATTGGTAATTTTTGTATAGGTTTTATAAACTTACTGATGATATTGTCTTTTCTGATAACGTCAATACTTCTTTATTTAATATTAAGTAAATTAAAGGTAAATCCACTTCTATCGATTCTAGGTGCATTCGGAATTACTGTATTATCGCCACAAATATTCCGAATGATGGGGCATCTGGCTTTATCATACAGCTTTTTCATTCCACTTACTTGGTATTTGATCATTAAATATTATGAAAGTCCAAGGAAAATAAAATGGGTCGTAATATTATGCTGCAATAATGTATTTTGGTTTTTCACCCATGCTTATCTGGGAATGATTTCCACTAGCTTTTTGTTTTTTATTTGGATATTTGATTTTATTTTTCAATTCAAAATTCAATATAAGCTTTTCAAAAACTACTTGCCCTTTCTGATAAGTATACTAATACCAATTCTTTTATTCGAGCTTAGCATAATATTTACAGATACGCATATTGGCAGAACAAACAATCCATTGGGTTTCTTTTCATACAATGCAGAATTAGATGACATTTTTCTACCAAATCATCCACCCTTAAAACCATTATTGGATAGAGTTCAATTGATAAAGCAAAACTGGGAGGCATGGAATTACATAGGGATAAGTTCTATAATTGCAATTATTGTTTTTTTTATACTAACTATAAAAAACATTGTTAAAACTAAAACAGTAAAATTTAATAATAAATATTTTACAAACTATCAATTAAAAATAACAATAATAGCAAGTATTGTTTTGTTGTTTTATGCATTTGGAGAACCATTCAAACAATTCCATCAATTGTTGAATTGGTTGCATCCATTGAAGGCATTTAGAGCTACGGGGCGTTTTGCTTGGGTATTCTATTATGTAATTACTATTTCGTCGCTCTATTTCTTTAATAATATTATTAATAGTATGATGGAGAAAAGAAAAGTGTTATTTGGTTCCTGTTTAATGATTCTTCTGCCTTCACTTTTTGTAATTGAAGGATGGTCTTATCATCAAGAGGCTTCAAAAGAAATTGTTAAAGAAGTAAATTTATTTGATAAGAAACAGTTGACAGTGGAATATAAAGATGCTTTAGGCAAAATTAATTCGCAGAATTATCAAGCAATTATACCTTTACCATTTTATTACAATGGTTCCGATTGCTTTTCCCGTCCAGTTCAGAATCACATTTTAACATATTCTATGGTAATTTCTTATCACACAAAACTGCCTATTTGTGCTGCATATCTTACCCGTATTGCTATCCCTGAAAGTAAAAATATTGTCCAAATTGTTTCTCCCGATTTTTATGAGAAACAAATTGAAAAAGACCTAAAAAACACAAAACCATTTCTGGTTTTAAGGAGTAATGAATCTCTTAGCATTTATGAACAGGATATCATTAATAAATCAAGACTTATTTTTAAAAATGCAAATTTTACTTTATATGAACTAAAATGTGCTGATCTATTTAAAAACAATGCAACTGCTCAAATCGATTCTTTTCAAGTTCATAAAAACAAATTCTTTTCAAAATCTGGTTTCATAGTTTCAGATACTTCAAGTTTTTTATACTATAATGACTTTAATAATAATTCATTTGAAAAATCTTTTAGAGGTAAGGGGGCATTAACCTTTAAAAAAGAGGGTAAAAATACGATAGTAAAGTTTCCACCAAATTCTTTTAATGCGGACAAAGAATATCAAGTAAGTGCATGGATGTATAATGCAAAACAAGAATCATTAAGCGATTGGTTTCGCTTTATTGTTGAAGAATATAATATTATTGAGAACAAATGGGAATCTACCATGTGTTTGCCAACAAATAGTGAAGTGATTAATGGTGATTGGTCTCTAATAGAGATGAAATTTAAAGTGTTGAACCCAAACAATAGTATTTCAATTGTTACTATTGGCAAAAAGTATGATAGAGAGAATGTATATATTGATGATTTGTTAATAAGAGAAATAAACACAGATGTTTATAAAGTAGTAAAACAAAATAATTTTGATAAAATAACTGAGTTATTTAAAAACAATCAGCAAATTATTAATAAATAAGCTATAAAACAAATTAAATGAAACTTAGCATCATTATACCCACCTATAACGAAGCCCCAACAATATCTTTGTTGCTTGACAAGGTGTGTAATGTTTTGCTGATAAATGATATAAAAAAAGAAATTATTATTATTGATGATGGTTCTGATGATGCAACCAATTTAATTATTCAAAACTATATCAAACAAACTCCTCAAGCCGATATTAAATTATTTTCTCATCCAATTAACAAAGGAAAAGGAACGGCAGTTAAAAAGGGTATTGAAATGGCTACTGGTGATTTTATTATTATTCAAGATGCCGATTTAGAATATAATCCAGAGGAATATAACTTGTTATTAGCTCCAATAATAAACAATAATGCAGATGTTGTTTATGGTTCACGTTTTTCCAAAGGAAATTTTAAGAAGAGGTTTCACTTTTGGAATAGAATAGGGAATAAATTTTTTACTTTTTTATCAAATAGCCTTTCAGGAATACATTTAACGGATATTGACACTTGCTATAAGCTTTTTCGCAGCGAAATACTAAAAAAAATATATTTAATTGAAGCCCGTTTTTCTTTTGACCACGAGGTAACCGCTAAAATTGCTAAAATAAAAGGAATAAGAATAATCGAAGTAGCCATTTCTTACGATGCACGTTCATACAAAGAAGGGAAAAAAATAAAAGCCAAAGATGGTTTTAGAGCCATTTATAGTATTTTTAAGTATAATCTCTTTGATATGAAATATTTGAAGTAGATTTGCAATCATTTACACCCAAATTGATATGACATTTGTAAGACCCAAAAAACATCTGGGACAACATTTCTTAAAGGACGAAAACATTGCCTGCAAAATAGTTGATTCTCTTGACGAAAAATCCGTTAATATTCTCGAAATTGGCGCAGGAATGGGCGTACTCACCAAATATCTTATTCAAAAACCTGATAAAAATCTGTTTGTAATTGATATCGATAGAGAATCCATAGATTATATGAAGCAGCATTACCCTCAATTGGGCGACCATTTGATTTTGGGAGATTGTTTGCAGTACAATCTTCACAATCTTTTTTCTGACAGCTTTTCCATCATTGGCAATTTCCCATACAATATCTCATCTCAGATATTATTCAAGGTGCTTGAATACAAAGATCAAATTCCAGAAGTGATTGGGATGTTTCAGAATGAAGTTGCCTTGAGAATAGCAGCAAAATCTGGTTCAAAAACCTATGGAATCCTTAGCGTACTTTTACAAGCCTTCTATGAGATTGAATATTTATTTAAAGTGGATGAAACGGTGTTTGTACCGCCTCCAAAAGTTAAATCTGCAGTAATAAGGTTGAGAAGAAATGAGGTGTTATCTCTTGATTGTGATGAAAAACTGTTTAAACAAATTGTAAAAACTGCATTCAATCAGCGAAGAAAAACACTAAGAAACGCATTGAAAAGTATAGCTATTGATAATGAATATACTTCTGGCGAATTGTTTAATAAACGTGCCGAACAGCTAAATGTAAGTGATTTTATCGAAATAACAAAGCATGCTACAAAAATTTAACTTTGCTTTTATTGGTATAATAATGATTTGCCATGGTGCTTGTAAGAAAGATGAGACCAGTGTTCGCTTTGAGGTATTAACAATAAATGAAAACATCAATATACACAAAACAATATTTCTAAACGATTCTATTGGCTTTGCCTGTGGCGGAACAATGCATCAATATGGTGCTATTTTCAAAACAAAGGATAAAGGGAATAACTGGAAAAAAGTTTATTCAAGCAATTTGTGGAGTGTTTTCGATTTGCATTTTATTAATGATAGCGTTGGTTATGCATGTGGCGATACCTTGTTACTTCTTACCACCAAAGATAAAGGAGAAAGTTGGCAACGCTATTGGTTTAACCAAATGCCTTTTCATATTGTCCAACGAACCGCATTTAAAAGATTTTATTTTCTCAATGAAAAAGAATTTTACATTACGGGTGGTCAAAACTTTGATGCTGGCATTGTTTACAAAACAACCAATGCCGGTAATAGTTGGAAGTTCGATATATTTAAAAACGAAATAAAAGGAATAACTTATCCCAACGCTGATAATGGATTTATTTCGGGTTATGGGGTGATATATAAATCTACTGACGCAGGTTTAACTTATCAATTATGCTCCATCAAAAACGATTTTTTTACTTCCATTCATTTTAAAGATGAAAATAATGGGATTGCAGTAGGATATAATGGTGGAATCTACAAATCTAATAATGCTGGAAGTAGTTGGTCTATTATAATTAAGCCCAATAAAGCATTTGAAAAAAGAATTCACTTCAACGATTTACAATTTGAGGATAACAATAGAGGCTATGCAGTTGGAACAAATGGTTTGATTATGTTTACGGACGATGGAGGCGATAGTTGGAAGGTTGCCAAAAAGTTTTGCGAAGAACAATTTATTTCTATCACGATTATCAAGAACAACGAAATACTTATTTCATCCGAAAATGGGAAAATTTATAAAGTATTCTTTTAATTTTTTCGCTAAATTTGTATTCAATTTAAAAAAAAATATCAAATGTTAAGAAAACCTTCTATAATCATAGTGATTATTTGTTTGCTTGCTTCAATAAACACACAATCGCAAGTTCCAGAAATGAACAAGAAGATTATATCTTATGTAAACTCTGTGATTGGGACAAAAGTGGACAGAGGAGAGTGTTGGGACTTGGCAAATAAAGCTCTTATTAAAGTAAAAGCTGATTGGGATGGGAAATTTACTTATGGAAAATTGTTAAATCCCAAAAAAGATAGCATTTACCCAGGAGACATTATTCAATATAAAGATGTGGTTGTAAAATACACAGAAGGTAACAAAAAAATTACAGAAACAATGAAACAACACACGTCCATTGTTTACAAAGTCATTGATAAGGGCATATATGAAGTTGCCGAACAAAATACAGCCTATGCTGGTAAGAAAGTGAGTATTGGGAAACTAAATCTCAACTATATTGTTAAGGGAAAAGTGATGATATATCGTCCTGTTCCCTATGAAAAATAAAATAAATTATCAGTTTTGAAAATAAAAGCACAAAATTTATTATCTGATATATTCGGGAAATGGGCAAAAGAAACAGTTTTACAAATAAAACAACTTCCATTGTCTGGCTCAAGCCGCAATTATTTTCGAATTAGTAGTAATTCCAAAACGGTTATTGGTGTTTTCAATACCGATTGTAAAGAAAATGAAGCATTCTTAAGTTTTTCTGCACATTTTTTTAAACAAAAACTTAATGTTCCTAAAATTCTTATTGCTGATATTGACAAGAATATCTATTTACAAGAAGACTTAGGCGACACTACGCTTTTTTCTCTTTTAAATGTAGGCATCAAAGAAAATGAAATAAAAAATATTTATAAACAAGTAATTGATCTCCTTCCCAAATTTCAAATAATAGCAGGAAAGCAACTCGATTATTCAAAATGTTATCCACGTGCCGCTTTTGATAAGCAATCTATGATGTGGGACTTAAGCTATTTCAAGTATTATTATTTAAAACTTTCAAATACCCCTTTTGATGAACAGAAATTAGAAGACGACTTTCATACATTCACCAATTTCCTTCTTCAGGCAGACTGTAATTATTTTCTTTACCGCGATATGCAGTCGAGAAATATTATGATATATAATAATTCCCCATATTTTATAGATTATCAAGGTGGTCGTAAAGGTGCTTTACATTATGATATTGCTTCTTTGCTATTTGATGCCAAAGCAAATCTCTCACAAACATTAAAAAATGAATTGCTTGAATATTATATAGAAACCATTGGCAAATACATTACCATCAATAAAAAAGAATTTCTTCGATTCTATAATGCTTACGTATTGATTAGAATATTGCAAGCTATGGGAACTTATGGTTTTAGAGGATTGTACGAAAAGAAAGAACATTTTTTGCAAAGTATTCCTTTTGCAGTCAATAATTTAGAATGGTTGATTCGCTCTCAGCACATACCTGTTAAGCTCCCTGAGTTGACAAAAGTTATTGAACACCTCATCAATAGCGAAAAGAGTAAAACTAAAAATAAATTATCTCATACACTAAAGGTTACCATTCAAAGTTTTTCTTATAAAAAAGGAATTCCGCAAGACAATAGTGGAAACGGAGGTGGTTTTGTGTTTGATTGCCGTGCATTGCATAACCCTGGAAAATATGATGAATATAAAAGTCTAACAGGAAAAGATAAAACGGTGATTGATTTTATAAAAAATCAAAAAGAAACTGATGAATTCCTTATGCATGTGTTCGCTTTAGTGGACAAATCTATTGAAAGATATATTGAACGCGATTTTTCCGATTTAATGGTAAGTTTCGGATGCACAGGTGGCAGACATCGTTCGGTTTATTGTGCCGAAAACCTTTCTAAACATATAAAAGAAAAATATAATATTTCTATTGAACTCATTCATTGCGAAAGAGAAAATTGGTAATAGGTTTTTTATTATTGAACATTATTATGACAAAAAAATATTGCAAAGAAAATAAAGAATTAGTTGAGAAAGACGCAAAATATATTTGCAAAAAATGTGGTAATGTATCCAAAAAGGAAAAACATTTGTGCAAACCTACTGAAATTAAGAAGAAATGAAGGCAATGATTTTTGCTGCGGGTAAGGGGACGAGATTGCAACCTTTAACCAATGACATTCCTAAGGCTTTGGTTAAAGTTAATAATATTACTCTTCTCGAAATAATTATTAATAAGCTAAAGCATTTTGGTTTTAATGACATCATTATTAATGTTCATCATTTTGCAGAACAAATCAAAGATTTTTTGAATAAAAACAATAACTTTGGTATAAAAATTACAATTTCTGATGAGTCATCTTTATTGCTCGAAACCGGTGGAGGTTTAAAAAAAGCAGCTTGGTTTTTCGATGATAATAAACCATTTTTGATACATAACGTAGATATCCTCTCTGATATCAATCTTTCTGAACTTTATGATTTTCACATTCAATCGCAATCATTGGCAACATTGGCGGTGATGCATCGCAATACTTCGCGTTATTTCCTTTTCGACAAGCATAATAAATTATGTGGATGGCAAAACCTGAAAAACGATAGCATCATTAAATGCAATGATACAACAGAAAAGCTATTTCCATTGGCATTTAGTGGAATTCATATTGTTAACCCTTCTATTTTCGCTCTTATGAATGAAGAGGGAGTGTTTTCTATTACCAATGTATATATTCGCTTGGCGGCACTTCAAAAAATTTCCGCTTATAATCATACTACTTCGCATTGGTTAGACTTGGGAACAATTGAAAATATTGAGAAGGCTGAAAAAGACTTTTTATTATTCAACACTTACTAAAGATTTTAGGAAAAATCGCTCATTTTAACTGATAACAGTAATTTTAAATTGTTAAAGATTTGTAATACTTATTCATTTGTTCAAATTGTATTGACAATAATTAAAAATACGTCATATCTCAAATATAATTATTCCACAAGCTGTCATTTTTATAGTCTTCAAGCACCATTGTATTATTTATTTGCTTAAAGTGCCCCATTATGCCAGAAATTTCGGTTTGCAATATTGTAATTGCATTTTGTATAAGGTCTTGTCTAAAACCTTTTTTCCCCATTGCTACAACCATATTCATAGCTACTACAAAACTTAGCATTTTACCAAGCTCAATCATTTTGCGTTGAGTTAATTGTTCTTTCAAATCAAAATTAAGTAGGTCTTTTATGGTGGTAGAAGCCAGTATGGCAAATCTAAATTTTTTCAAAAATTGATAAAGGTTGTCTTCTTTGGCTTGTTTCATTAGTTTAACAAAACTTTCTGATATTTGGGCATAGAGAATATCATTAGAACCTTCAAATATTTGAAAAGGACGGCTATCAATAATGCCACGTCCACCAATATGACTATAACGGTATGCTTTTGCTCCAACCAATTGTACCAACGATTGAGCTGCTTCCTGCATCATATCAGTAGTAAGGGTTTTAAAACAATTTGCTTCAAACCCGCATGAAGAAAGATCCTTTTCTACTCCAGCATTTTCACTGCTGTAAGCACACATTGCCGAACATATTGTGTAAGATGCCTGAAGCTTTGCAAGCCGATATTGTATTTGGTCATAATGAACAAGATTTTTGCCTCCAACCATTCGTTGTTTACAATGATTGATGGCTTCATCCATCATTCGTTGAATAAATCCAAGTCCCATTGCAGGAAATTGCAATCTACTACGATGAAGCGTATCAAGTAAAATATTTATTCCTGAACTTATTGGTTCTAATCGTTGTAATTTTGGAATATGAACATCTATTGCATTTCTTCCATAAGGTATATGAAGCAATCCTAAGTTGTCGAACAACTCTTCCACTACAATCTGCTGATTTGGGCTGTTTACATCGCAAATAAAAAAATCAATATCTCTTTTTAATTGACCACTTTTATGTTTTTCGCGGGCGGTAAGCAACCAATAATCTGCAAAACCAGTTAAACCTGCCCAATGTTTTGTTCCTTTTATATGATATTGTTCCTCTTTTTTAGTAAAAAAAGTTTGCATATTCAGTGCATCGCTACCATAGTCAGGTTCAGTAATCATTAATCCACCCATTTTCCTTTCTTTAATAAAACCATTAAAGACGTTTCTTTTAACTTCCTGATTGGCATACTTAGCAATAGGTTGCAAAAACAATGCGGTATTAATACCCAAGGTGAGCGAAAAAGCTAACGATTCATAAGCAGCTGCAGAGGTCATTAGGAGGTTTTCTTCTATTCGCAAACCTCTTCCTCCAAATTCTTTTGGTATTACAACTGATAGTGGATTTAAAGACATTATTTCGTCTAAAACCACGCTGGGAATTCCACGTTTTGAAATAAAAGGATCCGCATTCACCAATTCACTATAAACCTCATGCATCTTTGACTTTAGTGTTTCTAAAAAGATAAGAAAGGGGATTGATGAAGGATATTCTTTGGTATTTTTATGAATTTGTTGGGTATTGTGAATATTCATTTCGTTGATTAATGAGTACTCTTACAAAATTATGAAAATTTCTTAAAATGATGTGAAAAATTTTCTGAGAGTTTTTGCCTTTATTTATAGGTTGATGGGTTAAAAAAATTATTGTTTTTATGAATCAACAAAGAAGCTATTTCATTTCTATGCTAAGATATATGCCTATGAATATCATTAATCTATTATATGGAGCAATTAGTTTAAACTAAAGTTAATTAATCAAAAATTTCAAATGCCCCATTGGTAACATTAATTGTAGTACCAAGAGCGTTTCCAACAAAATTAAAGGTGCCTTTTATTTTCCAGTTTATGGTATCATATTCTAATATATCAACGGATCCAGAATCAGAGAAAAAATAATTCGAATTATTTGGAGAATACATCGCTCTACTATATATTCCTCCATTTAATGGATGAGTGCCAATAGTTATAGTGTCATATAAGTATATAGATAGGGATTGATTACCTGTAAAACTAATAATTGAAAGAGAACGATTATCTCTAATAATGTCAACGTAAGTTGGCAAATAAGACATAGTTTCAATCGTTGCACTTAAGGTACTAACGGTATCTGTAAGTTTATTAGGGTCGTTTGTATTTGAGTCTTTTTTGCAACTACTTGCAATAAAAACTATTAGACTTAAAGAGATTATTGTATTAATCCAAATTTTACGTTTCATTTATTTAATATTTAAACAGTTAGTAAGAGATAATTTTACAATATTGGTTTGTTTAAATGCCAATAAAAATTTATTTTAAAGAACAAACTTACATATATTTTA
>MNXO01000174.1 GCA_001872995.1 Bacteroidetes bacterium CG2_30_32_10
GCACTTTCACAAAAAGCATTGCAACACAGCAATCGTTTAATTACTAAATTTCCGCAATTAGCAACTGTTAATACAAATTATTGTATCAGTGCTTTTACTTTTCCCAAACATCCTATAATTACTACCGAAAATCCTAAGGAAGTAAACCTTTTTCAATGGGGATTAATCCCTAATTGGACTAAAACCATTGCAGATGCTATGAAATTGCGTCAGTATAACCTTAATGCCAAAAGTGAAAATGTTTTTGAAAAACCATCTTTCAAAAAATCTATTCAGAATAATAGATGTCTGGTACCAGTTTCTGGATTTTATGAATGGAGAACATTTGGTGGGGAAAAATATCCTTATTATATTACTTTAAAAGAAGAAGAAATGTTTATGTTGGGTGGAATATATGATACATGGACAGACAAAGAAACAGGAGAAATATTGAATACTTTTTCTATACTAACTACCCAAGCCAACCCATTGATGGCAAAAATACATAACACTAAACTACGCATGCCTGTTATAATTCCCGCCGAAAAAGAAATGAATTGGATAGACAACTCAATTCAGCAAAAAGAAATTACAAATCATTTTTCTCCTTTTACTGAAGACAAAATGCAAGCACATACAGTGAGTAAGTTAATAGTATCAAGAAATAAAAATAAAAATACGCCCGAAGTAATTGCTTCATTTGATTATCCAGCCCTCAATAATGATAAATTGTTTTGAATTAAACAAAAATATTTTAATTAATTTTATATTTGCCTAAAACCTTTTGTATGGAGCATCTTTTTTCAAAAAACATCAATATAATTACTAAACTTTTTTTAGTTTATATGGTTTTGTTTAGTCTGAAAACTCAGGCATATTCGCAATCGTGGAAAGTAAAAGAATTTAAAAATGGTGTTACTGTTTACACGCGTTCTATTGCTGGCTCTGATGTGGAAGAGTTTAAAGGCGAAACTACAGTGAAAACCAATTTAGGTAGTTTGTTGAATATTTTCGAAGATTTTAAAAACTATCCAAACTGGGCGTACAATTGTTCTTATGCCGAAAGGGTAAAAAAAGTAAGTGCAAATGAAGGTTATGCCTATAATCTTTTGGAAATGTCTTGGCCCGTGACAAATAGAGATGTGGTAATTCATTATGTGATCAAACAAGACCCTCAAACTAAAGTGGTATTGCTTACGTTGAATGCGGTTAATGGTTTCGTTCCTGACAAAGGAAATGTTAGAATGACTAATTTAAAAGGGTTTTATCAGTTTACCCCAAAACCAAACGGCTATGTTCATATCGTTTATCAAGCTCACAGCGACCCAGGTGGTTATGTTCCTTCTTCTGTTGTGAATGCCTTTGTTTACGATGCCCCATACTATACTTTGCTCAATTTAAAGAAAAAAGTTGAAAGTCCTGGCTTTGTTAAATCTTATAGAAAAGAAATTCAAGAGTTGCAATGATAAAAGCACTTTGAGAGCCTATAGTTGGATGATAAATTCAAAATTTACTATTTGATATCACGATTTTTTCTTCTTTTCTGATTTTTCACTTTCGACTTCGGTCTTTTATAAATAACTACTTGCTACTATTTATAACACCGATTACTTTTAATATTTCACCGATTTTATTTGGTTATCTTAAAAATATTCTGTTGATTTGAAGTTAAATAAATAATTCATTTAAAATAAAAATCCCATGAAAAAGTTTTTTTTTCTTTTATTCTTGTGTCTTACAAGTTATGCCTATACTCAAAACGAAGCCCGTCTATTGCGATTTCCTGCAATTTATGGGAATCAGGTTGTATTTTCTTATGCTGGTGATTTATACACCATCGATAAAGTTGGTGGAATTGCTCGCAAAATTACGGGTGATAATGGATATGAGATGTTTGCTCGTTTTTCTCCTGATGGGAAAAATATTGCTTTTACCGCTCAATATGATGGCAACACCGAAGTTTATGTGATGCCTTCCGAAGGTGGAGTTCCCAAGCGATTAACATATACTGCTACTCTTGGAAGAGATGAAGTATCGGACAGAATGGGACCAAACAATATCGTAATGTGTTGGAAAGACAATAAAAATATTGTTTACCGCTCTCGTAAAAAATCTTTCAACAGCTTTAAAGGTCAATTATTTTCAGTTTCTATAGATGGTGGCTTATCCGAAGAATTACCATTACCTAGCGGTGGATTCTGTTCTTATTCTCCTGATAAAACAAAACTTGTTTATAATAGGGTATTTCGTGAGTTTAGAACTTGGAAATACTACAAAGGTGGTATGGCTGATGATCTTTGGATTTATGATTTTTATACAAAGAAAACCGAAAACATTACAAACAACATTTCCCAAGATATATTCCCGATGTGGAAAGGCGATTTTATTTATTTTCTTTCTGACAGAGATAGGCGAATGAATTTATTCTCATACAACATAAACACCAAAGAAACGAAGAAGCTTACTGAATTTAAAGAGTATGATATTAAGTTTCCTTCACTTGGGCAAAATGAAATAATCTTTGAAAATGGAGGTTTCATATACTGTTATAACATTGCTTCAGGAAAGTCGGAAAAGATAACCATTACTATTGCCGACGATTTCGTGGTTGGACGAAACGAACTTAAAGATGCAAGCAAATACATAGATTCTTATAATCTATCACCCGATGCCAAACGTATCACTTTTGATGCAAGAGGCGATATATGGACTGTACCTAGCACCACTGGAATTACCAGGAATTTAACTCAAAGTTCTGGCTTCCACGATAGAAATGCCAAATGGTCGCCCAATGGAAAGTTTATTGCATTTATTTCTGATATGAGTGGCGAAGATGAAATATATATTGTTGCTCAAGATGGTTCTGTTAAACCAATACAATTAACTAAAGAAGCCGACACCTATAAATACGATATAGTTTGGGCACCCGATAGTAAGAAAATTCTATGGTCTGATAAAAAACTACGTCTTCAATATGTGGACATAGACAGCAAAAAAGTAACTCTACTTGACCAAGCTACTGATGGTGAGTTTAATAATTACGTTTGGTCGCCCGATAGCAAATGGGTTGCTTGCCCTAGACCTGATGTAAGTACACAAACAAAAATATATCTTTATGAATTAGCTACGGGAAATAAAACACCTGTTACTGATGGTTGGTATGATTCTTCAGACCCATCATTTAGTAGCGATGGTAAGTATTTATTTTTTACTTCCAACCGCGATTTCAATCCAATATATAGTTGGACAGAGTGGAATCATGCATATACAGATATGACTAAGGTTTATTTTATCACCCTTTCTAAAGAAACCGTCAATCCTTTTAAACCTGTGGATGATGAAGTAACTATAAAGAAAGAAAGCATTTCGAATATTGCTGAAAAACCATCGGATAAAAAAGAGGAAAAGACTGCGAACACCAAAAAAGAAATGAATGTTAAAATTGATCTCGATGGCATTCAAGAAAGAATCATTGTTTTGCCAATTGATGCTTCAGCTTATTGGAACATCACCGCATTTAGCAATACCGTTTATTATATGAAAAGTTCAACTGGAGATGACAATTCAAGTTTAATGATGTTCAATTTAAAAGATAAATCAGAAAAGAAAGAAATGAAACTTGGCGAAGCTGATGATTATCAAATATCTCTTGACTCATCTAAAATGCTCGTTGTTAAAGGTGGTAAATATAGCATTATTGATTTACCAAAAGGAAATATGGAGTTAAAAGAATCAGTTGACCTATCAAATATGAAGGTGTTGATTAATCTTAAAGAGGAATGGCAAGCAATTTACAATGAATGTTGGAGACAAATGCGGGATTTCTTCTATGCACCAAATATGCAAGGTGTTGATTGGAAAGCAATGTACGAAAAATACAAAGTATTGGTTCCTTATGTTAATCACCGAGCAGATTTAAACTACATTATTGGCGAATTAATTGGTGAATTAAGCATTGGACATTCTTATGTAAATGGCGGAGACATGCCAGCACTGCAAAAAATATCAATGGGACTCTTGGGTGCAGATATTTCTAAAGATGCTTCTGGCTATTATAAAATAAATAAAATACTCAAGGGCGAAAATTGGAGCAAAAGCTTACGTTCTCCTTTAACTGAAGTGGGAGTAAACATTAAAGAAGGTGATTTTATTATTACTGTTAACGGAAAACCTACCAATAAAATGAATGATATTTACGAATCATTGATTAACACCGCTAATAAACAAGTAGAATTAACCGTAAATGCTTCTCCTTCTGAAACTGGAAGTCGCAAAGTAATTGTTGTCCCTATAGCTGATGAAGCCGATTTATATTATTACAATTGGGTACAAAATAATATTAAAAAAGTCAGCGATGCTACCAATGGGAAAGTTGGCTATATTCATATTCCCGATATGGGACCAGAAGGATTAAATGAATTTGTCAAATATTTCTATCCTCAGCTAAGCAAAAAAGCTTTAATTATTGATGATAGAGGAAATGGTGGTGGCAATGTTTCGCCAATGATTATTGAGCGATTAACTCGACAATTAACTTATGTTACCATGATGCGAAACACTTCGCAAAATCAAAATCCCAGAGACCAAATTGTTGGACCTAAGGTTTGCTTGATTGACAATTATTCCGCTTCTGATGGCGATTTATTCCCTTATCGATTTAAAAAACTAAAAGTTGGAAAAGTAATTGGTGTTCGTTCGTGGGGTGGTGTTGTTGGTATTAGAGGCACATTGCCAATTATTGATGGTGGCGATTTAAGAAAACCCGAATTTGCTCCCTTCGATGCCGAAGGCAAAGGCTGGATTGTAGAAGGTTATGGCGTTGAACCAGACATTATTATTGACAACGACCCTGCCAAAGAATATATGGGAATAGATGAGCAATTGAATAAAGCAATTGAAGTGATACTTGAGGAAATGAAAAATTATCCACAAGATTTGCCACCTATACCTTCGTATCCTGATAAAACTAAATAAATTTTAATTGTAATAATTAGATTTACAAAGGAAACAAAGAAGCAAGGCTATAAAAAAAGCCTTGCTTCTTTGTTTCCTTTCCAATGGCTTGCTGAGAAAGTATCATTTCTTCCTTTGTTATCAATGGTTTTATATTAATTCAGCAGACCTTCAGTAAGCTATTTGGCATAGTAATTGCTAATACATAACAAAAAAAATACCTGCGTGAACCACGCAAATAAAATTTACTTTATATTAATATTTTTTTTAACTTTGTTTAACAATAAAACTTCATTTATGAAAAAAACAAACAAACTTTTATTAGCAATTGCAGTTATTACAACTGTATCTTTTTTATTTACAAGCTGTACCAAAGACCCAACTCCTACAAAAACAAAAATGGAAGGGGTTTGGTTGGTTACAGAGGCTTATGATTCTTCAGGTGTGAGTATTATGGGCAAAATACAAAACCACTTGATTCCAATTACTGCTTTTTATTTAAGTAGCGACAACACAATTTTATCAACTGCAGGACCAATGGCTACTTATTTGGTTTATGGTGACCATAAGTATACAGAAATAGCTGCAATGATTAATCAATATTTTAATTATGCTAATTTAACATTTAATGGAGGTGAGTTTTTTGTTGCCG
>MNXO01000138.1 GCA_001872995.1 Bacteroidetes bacterium CG2_30_32_10
GTACTTGTTTATAAAAAACAATGTATATTTGTTTATTAAAATTTTTGAAAAGAATTATTAACTAAATTAAATCAACAATGAAAAAATTATTACTACTAGGTCTTGCTTTTAGCATAGGCTATTGTGCAAATGCACAAAACAATTCAAAATCATTGGTTTCTAAAAATGTTCAAAGAGTATCTGTTCCTGTTTTGAAAAAAATAACCGGAAATGAAGTTATTCCTGTTGTTTTTCAAGAAAACAATTATTACACCATGAGCAAAAAATCGATTGACCCTCTATTTGGAGAACCAATTGGTACTACTTTTTATGATTTACAAACCAATAGTGGTATTTGCAACAGAATAGTTCAAGAACCTAATGGCAATGTTTCTGCTGTATGGACAATGGCTCTTGTTAGCAATTTTGCTGATAGAGGTACTGGTTATAATTATTGGAATGGCACCGCTTGGTTAGATGCCCCTACTGCAAGAATTGAAGGCACAACAAGAACAGGTTGGCCTAACATCGCAATTACTGGAACAGACCAAATGGTTGTTTCTCATAATGCAAATGCTGCTAATAAAAACACAAAACCTATTAGTGGAACCACTTGGACAGATGAAAGTTTTCCTGCTCCTAATTCTATGACTTGGCCTCGTATGGTTGCAAATGGCAATACTATTCATGTTATTGGAGTTGCTGATTATTCTGCTCCTTTTGGCACTACTGGTTTTCTTTCTGGTGCTTTGGTTTACTGGCGTTCTACTGACGGAGGTTTAAATTGGGTTGACCAAGACAGACTATTACCAAATATGGATACCATTCATTTTTCTCCTAAACCCAATTATCAAGACGATTATAGTATGGATATTAAGGGCGATACTGTTGTTATTGCTGTTGGTAATGTTTTGTCTGGTGCTTTTATTTGGAAATCTACTGATGCTGGTGTTAATTGGAATTTTATAGACATTCTTCCTTCTCCTGCAAGAAAATTTTTGTTTAATGGTGGTGTACCTTTAGATTTTAATAACGATGCACAACAAGATGGTATTTTTGGTTCTGACGGAAGTCAATGCGTTGTTTTAGATATTAATGGAAAAGCTCATGTATTTTTTGGCTTTATGAGAAATACTTCTGATGGAGCTGGTTATAGTTACTATCCTGGATATGATGGCATTTGGTATTGGAATGAAGATATGGGAACTATTAGCTACGATTATTATTGGGATGACCCAACTGGTACGCCTACATATTGTGCAATTCCTGATACTACAAATTTTAAAATTATAACATGGATTAAAGACTTGAATGGAAATGGAGAAATTGATTGGTCACCAGCTGCTGTTTCAGGAAATCAATATGGATTCTATCAAACTTCTCTTACTTCACAAATTACTGCTTGTGTAGATAAAAAAAATGTTATTCATATTGTTTATTCAAGTATAGTGGATGGTGCTTGGGCAACTGTTCCTAGTACTGCTGGTTCTTTTGATAGAAATTATAGAAACCTATGGATGCTTCATCATGACATTGCTTCTCCTTCTTATTTAACTTGGGAATATGACCATAATTATCTTGATTCAGGTAGAATCATAAGTGATAATATTAGCGAGGAAGTATATCCAAATATGCTGAGAAAACCATTTAGCTATGATCCTGAAAACGACTCAGCTACTGTGGCATTTACATATATGTATGATGTTTACCCAGGCAACTCTCTTCAACCAACTCCTCCAAATCACGGACCTGTAGAAAATACAATTTATTTTAAAACAATTAAAATTGAATGCAACACAGTTGGCATCAAAGAAATTGAAGTAGTAAAAAATGCTCCAGTTGTTTATCCTAACCCAACTTCTAACAATGTAACCATTAGCTACAATTTAATTAATGCAGCTAATGTAACATTAAGCATCTACAATACAGTAGGTCAACAAATTATGACTACTAATAAAAATGTAGCTGCTGGTGAAGTGAATGTTGCTTTAGACATTCAATCTTTAACTCAAGGTGTTTATTTTATTAAATCAGATATTGGCAATAAAACTTATACCAACAAATTGATTGTTAAATAAATATTATCTCTTTATACAAAAAAACCTCAAGTTTACTTGGGGTTTTTTTTATTGTATCGCTAACAAAAATAGTTTTTATTTTCAGGACTATTACTGATTTGCGTTCATTGATATAATTTCAATCCACAATTTTTGGAAATTATACTGAACAGCATCGGCATTCAAATTCAGAATGTTTCATCTTTGAAAGCAAATGGTATATTGTGTTTTTCGGGTGTGTTATAAAATAATATTAAATAGGGCTAATGTGGCTTCCCACTTAGTGCAAAATGCTTACTTTATTGAAAAATATTCTTTCTTAATGTGTGGTTAAACATAGTCCTCAAGTATTCCTTTGCCTTGTCGAATAATTTTAATTTCATCACTAGTGCAATCAACCACCGTAGAAGCAATTAATCCACCGTAACCACCATCAATAACAATATCAACCAAATTTTGATATTTTTCGTAAATCAATTCGGGGTCAGTAGTATATTCTATAATATCATCCTCGTCGTGCACCGAAGTGGACATAATAGGGTTTCCCAGTTCTTTAACAATTTCTATAGCAATACTATTATCAGGTATGCGAATACCCACTGTTTTTTTCTTACCCTGAAAAAGTTTCGGTACATTATTGTTAGTATTTAGCAGGAATGTGTATGGACCTGGCAATACTTTTTTCATCAATTTATAAATGGGCGTACTTATAGGTTTGCAATAATCAGATAAATGGCTTAAATCAGAACAAATAAAAGAGAAATGGTTTTTATCTGGTTTAATACCTTTAATAGTAGCAATGCGTTCCACCGCTTTTTGTTTGGTAATATCGCAACCAATGCCATAAACCGTATCGGTAGGGTAAATAATAACACCACCATCAGACAAACATTCTATAATAGTTTTAATTAACTTAGGATTAGGATTGTCTGGATATAATTTTATAAACATATTGAAAATAGCAATTATATTGCACCTTTATTAACAGATTCGCTCCAAGAAACATTGTTGATATTCAGGCTATCATCAGTGTTCTTTATAGTAAAAGATATATTAATTTCATATTTATCAGGAGCACCAGGATGAACGCAATTGGTATAGTCTTGCCTATCATCCATATTCATTTGAAATTGAAATAGTTTGTTTTCATTTTTAGCAGGAATCACATCTCCTTTTAAATAAACATTCATTTGGTTAATATCTGGAAAAGCAATACTGTCTATAGCTGCATTATCAATAGGTTTTTGAGAAGCAGTACGAAGATATTCAACTGGCAGCGCATCAAGAACATCGATGCTAAATCCAGCAATATATTTATTGGTAGCAGAAGAATAAGTAAGATTTTCCCAAATAATATTATTAAAAGTCTTTCCCATCTTTTTATTGCAAGTATCTCTACAACCAAAATTTAATGATAGAATAAGGGAGCAAAAAATAAAACAAGCAAAAAAGTAAAATTTCTTCATAATTCACGTTCATAATATATTACAAACTTATATAAAAATCTTGATATATGCAATATGAAAAACTTAAAATATGCTGATAATAGATAAAAAGCTATATATTTGTAGTGAAATAAAAGATTAGAAAAATGACAAAAATTCTTATTATTGATGATGAAAAAAGCATACGTAATTCTTTAAGAGAAATTTTAGAATACGAAAAATACGAAGTGGATGAAGCAGCAGATGGTATTATTGCAATTGAAATGTTGAAAAATCAAATGTATGAGGTAATCTTATGTGATATAAAAATGCCAAAAATGGATGGCATAGAAGTATTAGAAAAAGTGCAGGAGCTTAGCCCCGATTCTTCTGTTGTAATGATTTCGGGACATGGCAATATTGATACTGCTGTGGAAGCAATCAAAAAAGGAGCATTTGATTTTATTTCAAAACCCTTAGATTTAAACCGTTTGCTAATCACCATTCGCAATGCAATGGACAAAACCGACCTCGTTAAAGAAACCAAAGTATTAAAGAAAAAAGTAGGCAAAAATATTGAAATGATAGGAGAATCGCCTGCAATCAACAAAATAAAAGAACTTATAGAAAAAGTAGCTCCCTCTGATGCAAGAGTTTTGATAACAGGAAACAATGGAACAGGCAAAGAACTTGTAGCCCGTTGGTTGCACCAAAAAAGCCATAGAGCAAACGCTCCTTTTATTGAAGTTAATTGCGCTGCAATTCCTTCCGAGTTAATAGAAAGCCAGCTTTTTGGGCACGAAAAAGGAGCTTTTACTTCAGCCATCAAACAACGCAAAGGGGATTTTGAACTGGCAAGCGGTGGTACTTTATTCTTAGACGAAATAGGTGATATGAGCCTTTCGGCACAAGCAAAAGTATTAAGAGCATTACAAGAAAATAAAATTACACGTGTAGGTGGCGAAAAAGAAATTCCCGTAGATGTTCGTATCATTGCAGCTACTAATAAAAATATTGTTAATGAAATCGAAAAATCAAACTTTAGAGAAGACTTATACCATCGCTTGAGTGTAATATTAATACATGTTCCCACATTGCACGAACGTATTGAAGATATACCTTTGCTCACCACCTATTTTATTGACAAAATATGTGAAGAACACGGAATGCCTTTAAAATCATTTTCTAAAGAAGCGATAGAAGAAATGAAAAAAATTAAATGGACAGGTAACATCAGAGAATTAAGAAACGTAATAGAACGTCTTGCAATACTATGCGATAAAACTATTACTGACAAAGATGTGGTGATGTATGCTCAGCCATTAAATAAATAATGCGCAGTTTACTTAAGAATTTCTTTTAATTCTATGAGTGAAGATATTTTATAAGTAATATTATCTCCATTAAATAACTTTTCAGGCGAAAACAACACTTGATCCATTCCCACAGCTTGGGCTCCTACAATATCAACATCATAATCATCACCTATCATTAAGCTTTCTGTAGCTATTGCCTTTGCTTTTCCCAAAGAATACAAGAAAATATTCTTATCTGGTTTCATATAACCAGTATCTTCAGAAATAATTATTTCGGTAAAATATTTAATTAGCCCTGTATGTTTTAATTTTGGGTATTGCACCTCTTTAAACCCATTGGTAATAATATGTAATTTATATTTTGTAAATAAATATTCCAATGTTTCTTTGGCAAAAGGAAACAAACTTGTTTTTAATGGACTTAATTTCTCATAATCATCAGCGATATTATTTGCTAAAGTCTCGTTTTGTATATCAAATTCATTTAATGTTAACAAAAACCTTTCTATTCGCAGGGTTTCTTTTGTAATAGTACCCTTGCGATACCCCTCCCAAAGGTTATTATTATTAAAATCATAAACCTTTAAAAAAGTTTCAAAATTATTTCCATTAATAATAGGTTGAAGATGTTTCGAATATATTTCTTTTAAAGTTTCAAAAGAGTTGGTTTTAAAGTCCCATAAGGTTTTATCTAAATCGAAAAA
>MNXO01000133.1 GCA_001872995.1 Bacteroidetes bacterium CG2_30_32_10
ACAAGTCATTAATAATACCTTTTTTTGCGAGATATTTAATGCGAAATTGTTCTAATTCTATGTGTGTTTCAACTTTATAGGACTCAACTTCCCTTAATAATTCTTTTATTCTTTCTTGCATAATTGTATATTTCCTTATTTTTCAACAACTTTAACAGTCATTTTAATATCTTCTAATGGTCTGCTGTTGCCATCTACTGCAACATTAGCAATTTTATCAACCACCTCAATGCCTTCTATCACTTCTCCAAAAACTGTATAATTGCCATCTAAGTGAGCTGCCCCACCAATGGTTTTGTATATTTGCCTTTGTTCAGTTGTAAACTTCTTATTGATACTTTTTTCAATAGCATCAAGAGTAGCATCATCATAATTACGTCCTTGCACAATATAGAATTGCGAACCTGAAGATTCTTTATTTGGATTTACTGCATCGCCCTCGCGAGCTGCGGCTAAAGCTCCTTTTTTATGAAAATATTTTGTTACAAACTCAGCTGGTATATTATACGCTGGACCTCCATTTCCTAACATTTGACCGGGTTTTGCATTTTTAGAATCTGGGTCTCCTCCTTGTATCATAAAGTTTTTGATAACCCTATGAAAAAGGGTTCCATTTAAATAACCTTCGGTAGCAAGTTTGATAAAATTATCTCTATGGTTGGGTGTTTCATCATAAAGTTTTATTTTAATATCACCAAAACTTGTACTGATAAGTACTAGTTTATTTGTGGCTTCTTTTTTACTAACAAAAGAAAATGTAATACCTAATATTACCAATGCTGTTAAAAGAAATATTAATTTTTTCATAGCTATGTTTTTGTGTTGATTTATAAAAACGTTACAAAAATATAAAAAATAAGCAATTATAAAAAAGATAGTAATAAATGGAGATAAAAAGAAGTAGTTCTTGTTAAGTTTTTATTTCAAAATTATCCCAATCTAAACCGACAGTAAATTGATTACGGAAATCTCTCAAGCCTTCTTTTGAAATTGAAATAGTTTCAATAAATTCTTTATTTTCTGGAAATTCTAATTTTGGAATTCCCTTGTAATCAATCACCATAGAGCATCCTGAATGTGGAGTTGAATTCCCATCTGCGCCAATACGATTTATTCCAATTACATACGCTTGATTTTCAATAGCTCTAGCTTTTAACAATGAATTCCACGCATAATTCCTTCGTTCTGGCCAATTGGCAACGTATATTAAACAATCATACTTGTATCCATCTTTTTCATTGTATGAGTTTTTACTCCATACGGGGAAACGTAAATCATAACAAATCAAAGGACATATTTTCCAACCGTTTACATTGACAATTGTCTTTTTTTGCCCTTTTGTATATAATTTTTGCTCATCAGACAAGCAAAACAAATGACGTTTGTCATATTGTTCAAAAATACCATCTGGTTGCATTAGTACCAAACGATTGTAATAATTATTGTTATCGCAAACCAATATACTGCCCATTATTGAAGCTTTTAATTCCTTTGCTTTGGCTTTTAGCCATTGCATGGTCTGTCCATTTATAGGTTCAGCACATTTTTTTGGATTCATTGAAAATCCAGTGTTAAACATTTCGGGAAGTACAATTAAGTCGGTATTGTCTTTAAGAGTAGAAAGCTTAATATCAAAGTTATTTAGATTTTTATTTGTATTCTCCCAAACCAAATCGCTTTGAATAAGGCTTATTTTTAAATCTTGCATAAAATTTTAGCTGCTTTTTCTAATGTTTCCTCCGATTTGGCAAAACAAAACCGAAGTACTTTGTGGTCAATGTTTTTATGATAAAAAGCAGAAACAGGAATAGAAGCTAATTTAAATTCTTTGGTAAGCCTTATTGCAAAGTTAATTTCGGTTTCATCGGTTATTTTATCAAAACTAAGTAATTGAAAGTAAGTTCCGGAAGCATTTAAAACTTTAAATTTAGAACTTTTTACTGCTTCTACAAAAAAATCTCTTTTCTTTTGATAAAACTCTCCAATTCCTGTATAATTGGCTTCATTGTTTATAAATTCAGCAATAGCGTGTTGTATAGGCGTATTACAAGCAAAAACAAGGAATTGGTGAACTTTTCTAAATTCAGTCATCAGGTTTTCTGGAGCAATACAATATCCCATTTTCCAACCTGTAGCATGTAAGGTTTTACCAAAGGAACAGATGACCATACTTCTTTCAGCCAAGTTAGGAAATCTACAAACGCTTTGATGTTCTAGTTTATCGAAAATAATATGTTCGTAAACTTCATCACTTAAAATAATAATGTCCGTATTTTTGGTGATTTTTTCGAGTTGGACTAAATCTTGCGCATTTAAAATAGTTCCTGTTGGGTTATGAGGCGAATTGATAATAATCATACGTGTATTATGATTTATCATTTTTTTCACGCTACTCCAATCTATTTTATATTCGGGTGGACAAAGCTCTACACTTAATGCCGTGCCACCGTTTAGTTTTATTGCAGGAATGTAACTATCATAAGCAGGTTCAAAAACAATCACTTCATCTCCATCTTTAATAAAAGCAGAAATAGCCGTAAAAATAGCTTGTGTTGCTCCAGCCGTAATAGTTATTTCCTTTTCGGGATGATATTGAGCACTGTATAAATTAAATGTTTTTTTTGCGATGGCTTCTCTTAAGCTTAATACTCCTGGCATTGGTGCATATTGATTGAAACCTTGTTTCATGTACTTGTTTACCAAGCTTATCAATTCTTTGGAAATCGCAAAATCAGGAAATCCTTGTGATAAATTTATTGCCTTTTGTTCATTAGCTAGCTGAGACATTATTGCAAAAATGGAAGTTCCCACTCCCGGTAATTTAGAGGTAATTGAGTTTGGATAAGTTGTCATTTTGCTTTTATATTTTTTTGTATGCAAAAATAAACAATCTACATCAACCATGATCAAGAAAACAAATAAAATAAATAATTGGTGAACTAAATTGCTGTGAATTTGTATATTTCTAAAAATATATGTAGGTTTGAAAATTATTTTATTAAGTATTATTCTTTAAACCAATTGTTTATGAAAACAGTAGCAGATACTAATTTTGCAGGGAAAAAAGTATTGATTAGGGTTGATTTTAATGTACCTCTAAATCATAATCGTCAGATATCTGATGATACCAGAATAAGAGAATCAATACCTACAATAAAAAAAATCTTGGATGATGGTGGTTCGGTTATTCTAATGTCGCATCTTGGCAGACCAAAAGGAGGTTATGAAGCTGACTATTCCCTTACGCCGATTGTACCAGTTTTATCAAAAATGTTGAATAGAAATGTTATTTTTACCCGTGATCTTTTTGGTCCAAAAACTTTCGAATACTGTGCTAAACTTGTACCAGGCGATGTTTTAATGTTAGAAAACCTTCGATTTTATCCTGAAGAAGAAAATGCAGATGATACATTTGCTAAAAACATAGCATCATTAGGCGATGCTTATGTAAATGATGCTTTTGCTACTGCCCATAGAGCACATGCCTCTACTGCAACTATCGCAAAGTATTTTCCTGATAATAAATATTTTGGCTTGCTGCTTGCCAATGAAATATACAATTTAAATAAAGTTTTACACGAAGCAACGCCTCCCTTCACTGCTATTATTGGTGGTGCAAAAGTGTCTTCTAAAATTTCAATTATTAAAAACCTTTTAAATAAGGTGGACAATCTTATTATTGGTGGTGGTATGGCTTTCACTTTTATAAAAGCATTGGGAGGCAATGTTGGTAGTTCTTTGATAGAAGAAGATAAAATTGATATTGCTAAAAGTATTGTTCAGGAAGTAATGCTTAAAGGGGTTAATTTATATCTGCCAACAGATGCAGTTGTCGCTGGAGCTTTCTCAAATGAGGTGCCTTTTAAAACCGTTCCTGCTGATAAAATTGAAGATGGATTTATGGGACTTGATATTGGCAAAAGAACTTGTCGCAGATATGCAGAAATAATTACTCATTCTTCCACTATTTTATGGAATGGTCCAATGGGGGTTTTTGAAATGTCTAACTTTAAACAAGGTACTAAGTCGGTAGCTATTGCCGTTTCGAGTGCTACCATTAGCGGCTCCTTTTCTCTAATTGGTGGTGGAGACTCTGTAGCTGCCATTAACGAGTATAATCTTACCGACCAAATTAGTTATGTTTCTACAGGTGGTGGTGCTATGCTCGAATATATCGAGGGTAAAGAATTACCAGGCGTTAAAGCACTGTTGGATTAAAGAGTTTTGCAGCAAAATATGCTATTGTATTTAATGTTTCTTCGGGTGCTTCCAAATAACCCATGTGTCCTATATTGAGGAAAAGCGATTCTGCATGTTTTGGTAAAATCAATTGTTCCGTTACTTTTGTTAATGGAATGCGGCTATCTTGCTTGCCAGCAATAAATAATATTGGTATATTGGTCTTGGATAAAAAATCATACTTATCTGTTCTTTGTCGCATTCCTTCTAATGAAGCAATAATGCTTTTTTTGGTTAAAAAGCTTTTGGCTTCAGCCTTAAGTGCTTCTATTTCTGTCTGCAAACGCTGTTTATTAGATGGAGCAAACAAGTCGGGTATAAATTGATTAATAAAATCAAGATGGTTTTGTTTTACAACTTCTATTGTCCTTGCTCGGTTTACTTTTACTTCGGGCGAATCGGCTGCTGCTTGAGAATGGAATAAACAAAGACCTTTCACTTTTTCGGGATACTTTTCAGCATAACTCAACGACACATAACCACCCATAGAATGCCCAACTATCATAAAAGAATCTATCTGCAACTTTTTAATAACACTGTCAATAGCATCTGCCATATCTTCCATTAAATGGAATTTTCCCATACACTTGCTTTTGCCGTGTCCGGGTAAATCTATGCGAATGATTCTATACTTTTTAGAAAGTGCTTCTGAAAATTTATTCCATATCGTAAGCGATTCGGTGAAACCATGGATTAAAACAATGGCTTTCCCTTTGCCTTGGTCTTTGTAATTTAAATACATTTTAATTTTTATATATTATACAATGATAAAATCTCTTTTTAGCATTCAAAATCTTACAAGCAATCCTAAACTTGATACAAATCCTGTATATTCAAGGTTTATAGTCTGAGGATTATAATAAAGGTTTGCCATAAAGGGATCTGAATTATTTATATTTGATTTATACTTAATTGCAGTGTAACTCGAATGTAGATTAAAGCCAAAATGCTTATTAAAAAAATGATTCCAACCCAAAGCTGTTTGAAAACCAAAACCATTGCTGGTAATTTCATAAGGGAAATGAGATTGATTTTTAATAGCAAGCCATGAATAAACAGGCAATATTTCTAAATATAAATTATTCTGATTTTTATTAAGAAACTTAAATTTTACAGAAATACAGATGTTTGATGACGAAACTGTATTAAAAGACTCAACTGTATCGGAGGAAGAATTATGTTGATTTATAAATCCATTGTGTTCAAATAAAAAGCCCATTGCTAATCTTTT
>MNXO01000030.1 GCA_001872995.1 Bacteroidetes bacterium CG2_30_32_10
TGGATTATTTAAATTTTATAAATCATGACAGAAGAAATTATTATAGCTGGATTTGGCGGACAAGGCGTTCTCTCAATGGGGAAAATTCTTGCTTATTCCGGTATTATGCAAAATAAAGAAGTTAGTTGGATGCCATCTTATGGTCCCGAAATGAGAGGTGGTACTGCTAATGTTACAGTTATCGTTAGCGATGAAAGAGTTAGCTCTCCCGTTCTTAGTAAGTATGATACTGCTATTATTCTTAATCAACAATCAATGGATAAATTTGAAAAATCCGTGAAACCAGGTGGTGTATTGATATATGATGGCAACGGAATAACGCGTCATCCCGAAAGAAAAGATATCAATATTTACAGAATTGATGCTACAGATGAAGCTACTAAGTTAGGTTTTACAAAAATATTTAATATGATTGTTCTTGGTGGTTATTTGAAAATAAAACCTATTGTTACAACCGAATTTATTCATAAAGGACTTGAAAAATCATTACCAAAACGTCATCATAATTTAATTCCTGAAAACGAAAAAGCAATTGCTATCGGTGCAGGGCTTATTAAACCAATACTCATTCTTAATTAAATAGAATTTATTTCATTATCCAAAAGCCTTTTTATTTAAAAAGGCTTTTTTTATCTTATAAAATCAATGAAGAAGCTTGTATCAGATGATGAGATATTTGATTTACTTGAAAAAAAACACCTTCAATATAATAACACTTCTTTTATTGATACTGACCCTATATCAATTCCCCATCTTTATAATATTAAAGAAGATATTGAAATAGCTGCATTCTTAACTGCCACAATTGCTTGGGGACAAAGGAAAAGTATTATTAATAATGCAAGAAAATTGATGATGTTGATGGACAATTCGCCTTATGATTTCCTTTTAAATGCAGAGAATTCTGATTTAAAAAACATTAAAACATTTGTTCATAGAACATTTAATGGGAGCGACTGTTTGTATTTTATTAGCTCATTGAAAAATATTTACAAGAAGCATAAAGGAATTGAGGCTTGTTTTGTAAAAGGATTACAAGAGTTCCATGATATGTCTGAAGCTATTGTTTTTTTTAGAAATATATTTTTTGAAATACATTATTCAAAAAGAGTTTTAAAACATGTTTCTAATCCTTCTGCAAATTCTGCTGCAAAAAGAATTAATATGTTTTTAAGATGGATGATAAGAAAAGATAATTTTGGAGTTGATTTTGGAATTTGGAAACAGATTAAGCCAAATCAGTTGTATTGTCCTTTAGATGTCCATTCAGGAAATGTTTCTAGAAAATTAGGCTTGCTTAATAGAAAACAAAATGATTGGAAGTCAGTGGATGAGCTTACTAAAGCCTTAAGAAGATTTGATTGCAATGACCCTGTAAAATATGATTTTGCATTATTTGGGCTTGGAGTATTTGAAAAATTTTAGTTAAATAATATTATGCTTTTTAATATTATTTTATTTGTATCTTTGAGAATTAATTACTAATATATTTTTCTATGAGTCAAATAGATATCGATGTAACAGAGCGTTTAGAAGTGCTTGAGTTTGCCACAGCAAGCCAATTGGTAAACCAAACACTTAAAAAATCCAAATTTATAAATGGGCATATTAATATTATTAAAGGTATTCCTTCTGGTTTTTTTGAATTTGACCAAATAACTAAAGGTTTCCAAAATGCAGAAGTCTCTACTTTTGCTATAAAAAAAGGAATGGGAAAAACTGCTTTTTTACTCTCCTTAATTAACAACATTGGAATAAAAAATAAATTTTCTTTAGGCTTATTTTCGCCAGAACGAACTTCCGATAAAATTATAAACCGAATAATTGAAAGTGAAACTGGTACTTCGATAGAGAATTTAAACACAAATAATTTTAGTGAATTTAAAAAATATCAAATCGGGTTAACCATTAATCAGATTAGCAATTCTAATATTTTTATTGACGATACGCCCAATTTATCGCTTAAAGAAATTTATAAAAGAGCTACTTTACTTAAAAATGATAGAAACATCAATATTATTGTAATTGATTGTATCAATTTGTTTGTACAAAGCAATGCTGAGCGCAAAGAGAATAACGTCCAATTTGATGAAATAATGATTTTTTTTAAAAAACTATCCAAAGAACTTGATATTCCAGTAGTTCTTTTTTATCAAATAGATAAGCCTTATGATGAAATATTTCATCTAAAAATTCCTGTTATTAAGGATTTACCAGACATAATTGCTGAACATTCTGATAATATTTATATCATTCACCGAACCGACTTGCCTTATCTTAAAGAGGATACAATTAGCCAAAAAGACTATTGCGAAATACATATCCCTAAACAAACCAATTCTGATAAGATGCAAATGGTTAAATTAAAATTTTTGCCAAGTATTGATAAATTTGTAGATTGTGTTCAATAATTTCTTTGTTTTTTAATGTTATACAATAATATAATTGATGATTCTATTTTAAATGTTGCAAAATTAATGCTCGTTGCAGCTAAAACAGCACCTAAAGCAAGGGGTAGAGATAATTTGGTTATGACGATTGCCGAAAAGTCTGATATTGTATTACTTTCAAAAAAAATGTTTGAAATTTCAGAAAACACAGGCGTTGATTCTTTTAAAAGAGATGCTGGAAACATATTATTATCAAGTTATTTAGTGCTAATAGGCACTAAAATTCAAACCGCTGGCTTGCTTAAATGCGGAATGTGTGGTTTTGCCAATTGTGAAGAGAAGAATAAGTATAAAAACACACCATGCGTATTTAATACAGGAGATCTTGGGATTGCAATTGGCTCAGCTATTAGTATTGCTATGAACCATCGTGTTGATAATAGAATTATGTACACTGTTGGGCAAGCTGCTTTTGAATTAAAAATACTTGGTTTGGATGTTCCTATTATTTATGGAATTCCATTAAGTGCAACTGCGAAAAATCCATTTTTCGACAGAAAATAAATGCTATTTTTTTTTTAGAAATAATTAATTATGCCAAAATGTATTTTAGCCCTTTTGGGGTAAATTGGTTCTTTATCCTGCTTCCCTAAAGCGTAATTTACTGAAAATACTCCTAATTTTGTTTTAAAATTTATTCCCACTCCAAATCCAAAAGGATTTCCTGTATGATAACTTTTGAGGGTGTTCTTTTCATAATGACATCCATTCCAAAAAATATTTAAATAAGAGTATTCATCGTATAAATATCGATATTCTGCTGTTAATATTGTGTAGAATGAAGCTTGTATTGACTCTTCATCAAATCCTCTCAATGTTTTCAGTCCTCCTGTTCTAAATAAATCGTTATCAAATAAGTAATCATTGAAGATTGAAGCCGATTTTGCACTTAAGTATATGCAACTCCTGCTAAAAGTAGGGATAAAAAAACTAATATCTGCATCATATATATATATTGTGCTTTTTAACTTAATATCATTATAGATAATATTCGGTAAATCCTTATTTATTTTTATTTCTTTATTACCTGCAGAGGCAATAATATCTATGATATATCCTTTTCTTGGATTCATCATGTTATTTAGCTTTTGCTTTCTAAATCCAAGACCGTAAATATTAATATTTGAAGAATTATAATTTGAGAAAGTGCTGTCATTGTTATTTAATTTAAAAAGAAGTGTAGTATTTTGCTTTTCATAAAATGCTTTTAGATGATTATTACCTTCAAAAATATATTTAAATCCTATTTTACCTTTATTGGTAATGTATGAAGTATCCTTTTTGTATAGATAATATTCTAAATCCACTCCAAAAGGCGAGGATAATAAAAAAGGATAACTAGTTGTAATTTTTAAATCTTGAGAGAGCTTGTCAAATTTATGCCATCTAAACGCTAGTAACTCTCCTTTGTTAAATGAATTTAATAGCATAAACTTAATATCGCCTGTAATTACAAATCGATTATTTTTATCATTAGGCATAATTCCTATTATTCCATCAAATTGATTCGCCTTTATCTTATCAACAAACAACAAAATGTTTGCTTTATTTTCAAAAAACTCAATTTCCATTGGTTTTGTTTCTTTAAAAAAATCAATTTCTTTTATTTTTTTTGAAATATTTCTGTTTTGTGCCTCATTATATAAAGTTTTAGATTTTATACCAACAAACTTTTGAATGTAATTAGAAGATGCAAATGCGCTTCCTTTAACAATAATGCTGTCTATTATATATTGTTTGTTTTTATTAATAACAAGAGTCCCTGTAAAACTAGAGTCTGAAATAACAATGCTATCAAATTGTATTGTTGCAAAAGGGTAACCATTGTTTTCATAATATAATAAAGAAAAATTTATTTGATTCTGTATATAAACATAATTTGAATAGCAATTATTTACTTGATTATGTTTAAAAATTCCTTTATTAGTTATGGGAATCTGATTATTACTATCTTTAATCAATAAATATTTGTATTTATTACCTATATTTATGTATGCTGTAAGATTAAATGAATCGCTTATAATACTATCTATAGTGGTTGTAATATATTCATCTTTCCAAAACTTTAAAATTAATTCATTTAGTTCTTTATATCTTTGTAAAGTATCGTTAAAAGAAGTTTTGTAAGGTTTTATGTTTCTAATATCATTATTCGTTATGCTATTAAGAATACATAAAGTATATTTTGATTGAGCAACAGTAAATTTGAATGATATTATAAATACAAAACCTATTAATGCTATTTTTTTTAACATCCTATTTTTATTAATTATGCTAAACGCCAATCTATAGGTTGCTTCCCTTGTTTTATAAGAATTTCATTTGTTTTAGAAAAATGCTTACAACCAAAAAAACCATTATAGGCTGATAAAGGAGAAGGATGAACTGCTTTTAAAACAAAATGAATGGAAGTGTTAATTAATTTTTGTTTTGCTTGAGCGTAATTTCCCCATAAAATAAACACCAAACCTTCTTTTTTTAAAGACAAAACTTTGATAACAGCGTCTGTAAATGTTTCCCATCCTTTATTTTGATGAGAGCCTGCATGCTGAGCCCTTACAGTTAAAGTGGCATTTAGCAACAATACCCCTTGATTAGCCCATTTTTCAAGGTTTCCGTTTTCTGGAATATTATATCCTAAGTCTGTTTTAAGCTCTTTGAAAATATTTAATAGTGAAGGAGGTTTTTTTATTCCATCTGAAACCGAAAAACACAAACCATTTGCTTGATTTTCTTCATGATAAGGGTCTTGTCCAATAATCACTACTTTTACTTTATCAAAAGGCGTCTGATTAAAGGCTGAGAAAATTTGCGATCCTTGAGGATATATTGTATATTTTGCTTTTTCCTCTATTAAAAAAGATTTAAGTTGCTTGAAATAGTTTGATTCAAACTCATCTACTAATATTTCTCCCCAGCTTTTTTCAATGATAGGCTTAATTTTTTCACTCATTTTAAATAAAATAATAATTGGAAATTAAAATAAAAAATATTAAATTTGCAATAGAAT
>MNXO01000151.1:0-787 GCA_001872995.1 Bacteroidetes bacterium CG2_30_32_10
TCTATCCTTCTATTTTGGAATTGGTAAAATATGCTTCCTGACTTGTCCCCTCCCAAATTAGTGCGGTGGTAAAACGCTAATAATCAGTGTAAATTTGTTTTTAAATGTTAATTTTACCGCACTAAGGCGAATTTATTATGAAAGTAAGGGTAGTAAAAACTGCATCAAAGGCAAATGCGGTGCAAGTTGTGAATTATCAGAACAATAAAAGGAAAGTGTTGCAACATATTGGCTCAGCCCATTCAGAGGCAGAATTAAATGATTTAATGCTTTTGGCTGAAGAATGGATAAAAGATTACACCAATCAATTTTCTGTTTTTCCCGATGAAAATTCAAACAGTTTATTGCATATCAACCGCAGCACTTTTATTGGCGTAAAATATCATTTTTTTACAATCAAATAAGGGCAATACAGCAAGCAATAAACCTGAATGATTTGCCTTTGTTGTTGAATGATTTGGTTGTGATTAGGATATTTGAGCCTGCCTCCAAACTACGTTCTCTTGAGCTGTTAGAAAAATTCTGTGGCATCTGTCATAGTCGTAAGGCGTACTACAAGATTGCACCGGATTGTATTGACTTAAAAAAATCAGTAGAAAGAAAAATTGTCAACTTTGCTGAAGCTCAATACTCGTTTAATTTTGACATTCTATTTTACGATGTAACAACACTTTATTTTGAAGCTTTTGAGGAAGATGAGCTGAGAAAAAATGGTTTTTCAAAGGATAACAAATCTCAGCAGCCGCAGATTCTGATAGGTCTTTTAGTAACAAAGGAAGAATCTCCT
>MNXO01000151.1:804-6334 GCA_001872995.1 Bacteroidetes bacterium CG2_30_32_10
TCCAGGTAATACATTTGAAGGACACACCATTATTCCCGTGATTAAAGATTTTATCAAGAAAAATGATGTGAAAAATTTTACGGTAGTGGCCGATGCTGCTATGATTAGTACAGAAAATGTAGAACAATTAATTCTAAATAACATAAATTACATTGTGGGAGCACGTCTTGGGAATATTTCCACATCATTACTTGATACCATTGATAAAAACATTAGCAGGGAGGATGGCAAAAGTATCCGCATAAAAACCAACTACGGTTACCTAATCTGCAGCTATTCATTAGTCAGGTTCCGCAAGGATAAATACGAAATGGAGAAGCAGATTGAAAAAGCAAAATCGATTATTGCAAACCCATCGAAAAACAAAAAAACAAAATTTACGCTGACTAAAGGTCAGGAAGTAGAGCTCAATGAAGCTCTCATTGAAAAAACTCAGAAACTATTGGGAATTAAAGGATATTACACCAATTTGGAAGCATCAGAAGCCAGCAATGATACAATAATTGCTCGATACCACGAACTTTATAAGATTGAGCAAAACTTTAGAATATCCAAAAATGATCTTCAAACCAGACCAATATTTCATTATAAGGAACAACCAATAAAGCTGCATATATTGATCTGCTTCATAGCACTTGTTATTTCTAAACATATCGAACTAAAAGCACGAGTGTCAATCAGAAAATTTATTGATGAATCAAAAAAGATTGCTGATGGCGAGATATTGGATCATATCACAAATAAAATATTTACTGTCAAAGCTCAGCCAACGCAAAAAATGAAGGATATAGTTGCTGTTTTAAACGTAACGCACTAAAAGGGACAAGTCAGGAAAATTTTTTGAACCTACTTTGAAAAATTATTGAAACTAAATTTTGCCATAGATTCAAAGATTTTGAAAAATTAAATCTGTGATAATTAATGGTTATTTATTACCAAAATATGAATTTGCAAAATTATCTTTTTATTTTGTGTCTATTGAATTTTTATAATAGGCGTATAAACTGATTTTATATTTTAGAAAAAGATTAGTATTAATAGGAATAAAAATTCATTGAATAAACTTAAGCACAGCTTAAGCTGAACGGGGAGCTTAGTGGGTTTGGAAAGTTCATAGCAATTTATTAATTTTGTTCTCGTATTAAAAGTGAAGTATTTTGTATTTACGCACTAAAATAAGCACCAATTATTCCCAACAAGGTGAAAAAAGACAGCGGCAATGACAATGGTTTGAGATTAAAAAAAATGACATGAAAGACAAAAGATTTAGTTTTCAAAATGATTATTATATACTGAAAACCATAGTTTATCAAAAAAATCCAATTTCTAATAAAATTAAATAAAATTTAAAATTATTATCTTTACTGGCACATGAAAGACAACCTAATAAATAAAATAACCAATAATAGTTTACTATTTATTGCAGTATTAGCCATACCTCTTAACATAATTGCTTATCTAGCATTAATAAATAGTGTATATCTTCTGCCAAGGCTTATACCTCCTTTTTTTGGTCTAATATCTATAATACTTGCCATTTTCAAGTATAAAATTGAAATCAAACCCAAAATTTGGAGTTTTATTTTTCTTTTATTTCTTGCCGGTTGTTTTCATCTTACGCTTGGATTGATAGACATGGCATCTCTGTGGTTTATCCTTTCAGTAATATATACGATGTTTATTTCAACTAAAAATGAAGCGTTATATGTTTTTTTAGCAGCATTTGTTATTACAGCTTTTGTTGGGTTTTTAATGATAATAAAAACTACTTTCATTCCAATTGACTATAAATTTGAAGCCTGTCAATTTGCTTGTGTGGTTATACGAATTTTGAATTTTTTAATGATAGGTTCTTTAATTTATTATATTTTAAGAACTTTCTTTTCAACAATAAGGGCAAATGTTAATGAAATGCAGGTTAAAGCCATCGATTTAGAAGCATTAAATGTTGCGATAAAAAAAGAAATGAATGAAAAAAAAGAAATTCAACAAGAATTAATTGAAGCTGTGATATTAACCGAAGAAAAAGAACGTAAGAGATTAGCAAATGATTTGCATGATGGGTTAGGTCCAGAGTTGTCTGCGGTTAATCTATATTTTCAAGCATATATTGATGCAACAGACAATAATAGTAAAAATGAAATTGGTGAGAAACTGCAAAAAATTATAGAATCTGCAATTGCTGATGTTTCAAGAATTTCTCATAATATCAGCCCGCATATTATAGAGCAATATGGTTTAATATATGCAATAGAGGCATTCATTAGTCAAATAAATATAATAGAAACCACAAGCTTTAATTTAAACTTTGAAAAAATTAATCGTTTTGATTTAAAAAAGGAATTAACAATTTATCGTACATTGACCGAATTAATAAACAACACCATTAAACATTCCAATGCCATAGTTATATCAATAAGTGTGTCTGCATCAAAAAACTTATTAAAGGTTAATTATAGTGATAATGGAAAGGGGTTTTCTGTTGAAGAAAAACTCAATAGTAAAAAAGGAATGGGATTAAAAAATATTAAAAACCGAATAGATTCATTAAATGGAACTATTGCATTTGAAAGTAAAGCAAACAATGGAATGAGTGCTGAAATATTAATTCCATATATAGAAATAAATGAAAATGGGAAAGATTAGAATTGCGATTATCGATGATCACGATTTATTTCGCGAAGGAATTAAATTGGTATTAAACCAGATTGATGAATTTGAAGTGGTTTTTGATCATGCTAATGGTTTAAATTTCATTGAATTTTTGAAGAATTCTATACCAGACATCGTACTAATGGATATTAATATGCCAGAAATAGATGGCATAGAAACAACGAAAAAGGCTATTGATCTTTTTCCTGAATTAAAGATTATTGCACTTTCAATGTTTTCTGACACTTTGCATTATTCACAAATGATAAATGCAGGAGTAAGAGGATTTGTATTGAAAAAAACAAAAAAACATGAGCTTCAACAAGCCATTATTGAAGTATATAACGGAGGAGTATATTTTAGTCAGGAAATAATTCAAAAACTAGCATTTCAGTCATTAAATTTTTCCAAAAAACTTACTGAGGACATAACTAATCGAGAATTTGATATACTCGATTTAGTGTGTCAAGGGAAGACTTCTCAAGAGATATCAGAAAAGTTATTTATTAGCCCCAAAACTGTTGAGGTTCACCGGACAAATATATTACGGAAAGCTGATGTAAGAAACACAGCAGAATTAATTATCTGGGCTGTTAAAAACAATTATTTTTCAATTAAATAGTTTAATTCCTTTTTCTTACTAAGAGTATTCTCGTAGTGAGAATATTCGTATTCACTTATCTTAAATCAAAGTTTACCCTTAACAGTACTCTTTTCTTATACCCTAATTTTGTAATCTCATTCAAAATTTTGTGTAATGGATATTGCTATAATAGAAAAAAATAATGTTTACCGCGAAAGTTTAAAAGTAGCATTAAATCAAATTCATGAATTGAATGTGATTATTGATACAGATAATTGCCTTTGCTTTAATAGTTATGACAAAAATAAATCTGTTGATTTGATCCTCTTAGATTGTAAAATCGTTTCCGAAAACAATTTCAATTTTTTAACTAAATTAAAAGAACAAATTGAAGCCGTCAAAATAGTAATTCTGGCCGATTATCCTCAAAAAATAATTTACCATTCATTTTATGAAATGGGGGCAGATAAAATCATTTTTAAACACACCACTAAAAAAAACTATGAAAACCTTATCAAAGAATTATTTATAAACCAAACTTAAAATATTAAAATTATGATTATTAAAAGACTAATAATTTTCGTAACACTCTTAATTTCTGTGGTTACGTTCAGTTTTTCACAAACTTTTGAAAAGCAAGGTGCAGGAGTAACTATCATTGTTCATGGTTGGAACCCAGATGGAAGTCAACCTTCATGGATGAATGAAATGGCAAACGCCATAATATCAAGATCTGGTGGTAATGGACAAATTGGAACAATTACCGTTACAGGTTCTGTTGGTAATCTTACAGCTACTTGTAGTAACTGGAATTTCGATATGGCAAATGCAACATCAGGCGAAATAGTTGTGCTGGTTAATTGGACAGCAGTTTCCAATCATTTAACAACAAGTGTTACTGCACAATCAGTTGCAACAGTTGTTGCACCAAAAATCTACCAAAGTCAGAATAGCCAGTTTCCATTGTCTGAATTACCAATACATCTTATAGGACACAGTCGAGGAGGTGGAATGGTTTTTGAAATAGCCCGTTTACTTGGATTACAAGGAATAGAAGTTGAGCAAGTTACGTCGCTCGATCCACACCCGCTTACCGAAGCAGATCCTCAACCTGTTATGGGTTCACACACAATTGATACGCCCGTTCAAATTTACGAAAATATCTTATTTGTTGATAATTATTATCAAAATATTCAATTTCCTACTGGACAATATGTTGCAGGAGCTTTCAATCGACTTTGGACAAGCCTACCCGGAGGTTACCACAATGAAACAGGTTATACTTACAATATTCTAGGAACAAATTATAATTTTTCTGACCATCTGAATATTATTTTGATGTATCATGGAACTATCGATTTATCAACACCCACAAATAATGGGCAAGCAACTATGACACAAACAGAACGCAATGCATGGTTCAACACTTACGAAACGCAAGGAGAAATAGAAGGTTTTTATTACAGTTTGGATATAAGAGGTGACCGAAAAAGCACAAATACTCCCGTTTCAGGCGGAGACCAAATTATTGATGGTTATCACAACATCGCAATTTTGGGAGGAAACGGAGCAAGACAAGCTCAAAACTGGACAAATGCAGTCTGGCCAAACGTTATAACTCATGATGTATTAATAAACAGTAATGTTTTACAAGCAGGTTTACAAACTTTATATTTGGGTGAAGAAATTCAAGTCCGATACAATTATCGAAGTTATACCAATTCAAGCAATATTACGATCTATGCCGATATTGACAGAAATCCTTATAACAACAACAATGCTGCTATAATCGGAACTGAAAATTTAAGTTCAACATCATCTGTGATTGTTCAATCGTCAGTAAATTGGGTAGTTACAGGATTAAATGTTGGAACAAAATATTATTTTTATACTAAAATAAATGACGGAACTCACCTTAGATATATCTATTCTTCTCACGAATTTAATATAGAACAAGGTGTAGGAATCAAAGATATATTAACGAAAGAAATTTCAATTTTCCCAAATCCTACAAACGGTCTTGTTTTTATAAACGCTCAGGTATTTCAAAACCCTGAGAGTTTGAATATAGAACTTACCGACCTCAGCGGAAAAATTATTTATCAATCTTTGATTCAAAAAAATCAATTGGAAATTGACTTATCAAGCTGTAATCCAGGAGTGTATTTGATAAAAATTCAAACAGATAAAGAAATTTTTTATTCAAAAATCATTAAAAATTAATCATTATGAAAAAGCTAAAAACAGTTTTTGTGATTTTATGTGCATTTTTGTTTATTTTTTCAAACAAAATAA
>MNXO01000103.1 GCA_001872995.1 Bacteroidetes bacterium CG2_30_32_10
AGAGAGGGGGATTCGAACCCCCGGTACCAGTTGCCCAGTACGACAGTTTAGCAAACTGTTGGTTTCAGCCTCTCACCCATCTCTCCATTTTTTTAAGAGAGTGCAAAGATAAAAAAAAAACTGACTTCAAAAGAAAAAAGATTATTTTTTTTTAAATTAAAAATTGTTTACTACTTTTGCACCATCAAAAAGGCGAGGTAGCTCAGATGGTTAGAGCGTCGGATTCATAACCCGGAGGTCACGAGTTCAACTCTCGTTCTCGCTACTTTTAGAAACCTTTCGAGAACTTTTTCGAAAGGTTTCTTTTTTTTACCTTCTCAATACCTTGGGAATATTCAAAAATAAGTAATTCATAATTGCCAATATGACAATTGTTCTAATTGTTAATAGAAAATAAAAAATATTTTATTGAGTATTTGCATATTTCTTAAAATATTGGTAGGTTTGAACTGTTTTAAAATTATGAAAATGAAAGCAATCAATATTCTATTTTTAATTGTAAGCATCTTTTTTATATCTTGTAATAACAATAGTGCCGATAAACCCAAAGAAGACCCTAATATTATAAAGACATACCGAGAAGATGGTACCTTACTGGCAAGTTATTCTTTAAAAAATGGTAAAAAAGAAGGTAAAGCATACAATTATTACAAAAATGACAATGTAAACTTTGAGTTTTTCTATGTGAATGGCTTAAAAGAAGGAATTGTTAAACGTTTTTATGAAGATGGAAAGCTTTATTCACAAACTCCTTATTTACATGATACTATTGATGGGGTAAGAAAGATTTATTATAAAAACGGAATAGTGTCCTCTGAAATACCTTATAATAAAGGAAATATAGAACCTGGACTCAAAGAATACGAAACAGATGGAAAGCTCAAAACAAAAGAGATTTCAATAATTGTTAATTCTTCTAACAATAAAATTCAGCTCACTACCTCTAACAAATCTAAAAATGCAAGGTTTTTTCAATTAACTGGAGCTGCACCTTTCTACAAAAAAAATGAAATCCCCACCAAACAAGGCATTGCAATGATTAACAAAAATTCAAAAGAAGCAAGGATAATAGAAGCTCAAATTACAACCGATTTTGGAAGTTTGCAAATTATTCGCACCACCATCGAAGCAAGTATAGTAAAAAAATAAATATGTTTGCTAAACATTGCTACACAAGGCTTATACAACTATATAGCTATAATATTATTTGTTCATAAAATGATAAAAGTGTAGCTTTGCACTTTATTTTTTATAACCTTTTTAAATTATATATAATGGATTTATTTGATAAAATTGCTCAGAATTATGGTCCTTTAGGACAGTATGCCAAACAATCGCATGGTTATTTTATGTTTCCTAAGCTCGAAGGTGAAATTGCAACACGTATGAAGTTTAGAGGAAAAGAATGTTTGGTATGGAGTTTAAATAATTACTTAGGATTAGCAAACCATCCCGAAGTTCGCAAAGCGGATGCGGATGCTGCTAAAGAATGGGGAATGGCTTACCCAATGGGTGCCAGAATGATGACCGGACAAACAAAATATCATGAAGAACTTGAAAGCAAATTAGCTGCTTTTGTTGGCAAAGACGATGGATTTCTTCTTAATTATGGCTACCAAGGAATGGTTTCCATTATTGATGCTTTAGTTGATAGAAAAGATGTGATTGTTTATGATGCTGAAGCCCACGCTTGTATTATTGACGGTGTTCGCTTACACATGGGGAAACGTTTTGTTTATACCCATAACAACATGGTTAGCTTTGAAAAACAATTAGAAAGAGCCAAAGCAATGACCGACCAAACCGGGGGTTCAATTCTTGTAATAACCGAAGGTGTATTTGGAATGTCGGGAGATATGGGCAATGTGAAAGAAATAGTTAAATACAAGAAAAAATATAATTTCCGTTTGTTGGTAGATGATGCTCATGGATTTGGTACTATGGGTAAAACTGGTGCAGGTACAGGTGAAGAACAAGGAGTACAAGATGAAATAGATATTTATTTTGCTACTTTCGCAAAATCAATGGCTGGCATTGGTGCTTTTGTTGCGAGTAAAGAAATTATTATCAATTATCTTCGTTATAACTTGCGTTCTCAAATATTTGCAAAAGCATTGCCAATGCCTATGGTAATTGGAGGTCTTAAACGTCTTGAAATTATTAAAACTCATCCTGAATTAAAAGCCAATCTATGGAAAATAACCAAAGCATTGCAAACTGGACTGAAAGAAAATGGTTTTAACATTGGTAATACTCAAACACCGGTAACCCCTGTTTATTTATCTGGTGAAGTTTCAGAAGCAACCAATTTAACTTACGACCTGCGAGAAAACTATGGTATTTTTTGCTCAATAGTTTCTTATCCAGTAGTGCCGAAAGGAACTATCATCATCAGACTGATTCCTACTGCTATCCATACTTTAGAAGACGTGAAATATACCATTGAATGTTTCTCTAAAATTAAAGATAAACTTACAAGTGGGCAGTACTCTACGGGTGCTATTGTGAATGTTTTTTAAATTAATTTCTTTTAAAGAGCCTAAAGTGTGCTGGAATTTGAAGTACTTAGATTTAATATTTAGGTACTATAATTACTTCAAACTTTAGGCAATTTTATATAAAATAGTTATGTATAATACCGAATTTAAAAATGCAATTCTTCAGGGGATTCCAAATGAATTACCTGAATATCGTCCTTTGGATATGAGTTTAAACCATGCTCCCAAACGGAAAGATATTTTAACCAAAGAAGAGAAAAAGCTGGCATTAAAAAATGCCTTGCGATATTTCGATACAAAGCATCACAAAGCATTGGCTTCTGAATTTGCCAAGGAATTGCAGGATTACGGCAGAATTTATATGTATAGATTCAGACCTACCTATCAAATTTATGCACGCAGTATTGAAGAATTTCCTCATCAATCGAAACAAGCAGCAGCCATCATGCTGATGTTGAGCAATAATCTGGATAATACAGTAGCACAACATCCACAAGAATTAATTACTTATGGTGGCAATGGAGCTGTATTTCAGAACTGGGCGCAATACTTGCTTACTATGAAATATTTGGCGGAAATGACCGATAAACAAACCTTGGTTTTATATTCGGGTCATCCGATGGGTTTATTCCCCTCGCATGCTGATGCTCCAAGAGTGGTAGTAACCAATGGAATGGTTATTCCTAATTATTCTAAACCCGATCATTGGGAAAAATTTAATGCATTGGGAGTTTCGCAATACGGTCAAATGACTGCTGGTTCTTTTATGTATATCGGACCTCAAGGCATTGTTCATGGCACCGTAATTACAGTTTTAAATGCAGGTAGAAGGTTAAAAAACAATACCGATGGACTTGCGGGAAAAGTATTTGTTACTTCTGGACTGGGAGGTATGTCTGGAGCACAACCAAAAGCGGCAGTTATTGCTGGTGCTATTGGAGTGGTTGCTGAAATAAATCAGAAAGCAATAAAAACAAGACATTCTCAGGGATGGGTGGATGAAGTGTTTGACAATCTTGACAAATTAATAGAAAGAATTGAAATAGCTAAACGCAAAAAAGAAGCTGTTTCTCTTGCTTATCATGGCAATGTAGTTGATTTGTGGGAAAAATTTGTGGAGAAAAACATTCAAGTTGAATTAGGGTCAGACCAAACTTCTTTGCACAATCCTTTTGCAGGTGGTTATTATCCCGCAGGGCTTAGTTTTGAGGAATCAAATAAGCTAATGGCGGAGAAACCAGAAGAGTTTAAAAAAGCTGTTCATCAATCTTTAATAAGACAAGTTAATGCAATTAATAAACTAACTGCAAATGGGATGTATTTTTGGGATTATGGCAATGCGTTTCTTTTAGAAGCTAGCAGAGCTGGGGCAGATGTGATGAAAGCAGATGGTACCTTTAAATATCCTTCTTATGTGCAAGATATTATGGGTCCTTTGTGTTTTGATTATGGATTTGGACCTTTCCGTTGGGTATGCACCTCATCAAAACCAGAAGATTTAGCCATTACCGATAAACTGGCTGCTGATGTTTTAGAAGAAATGATGAAAACAGCACCAACGGAAATTAAGCAACAACTGGCAGATAACTTAAGATGGATAAAAGCTGCAGCGCATAACAAACTAGTGGTTGGTTCGCAAGCACGTATTCTTTATGCCGATTGCGATGGTAGAACTAAAATAGCACAAGCATTCAACAATGCAATAAAATCAGGGAAAATATCTGCACCAGTTGTTTTAGGCAGAGACCATCATGATGTTTCGGGAACAGATTCTCCTTATAGAGAGACTTCTAATATTTACGACGGCTCTCAGTTTACTGCCGATATGGCAATACAGAATGTGATAGGTGATTCTTTCAGAGGAGCAACCTGGGTATCTATTCACAATGGAGGTGGTGTTGGCTGGGGCGAAGTGATTAATGGTGGGTTTGGAATGGTGCTCGATGGTAGCGCTGATGCCGACAGAAGATTGAAAAATATGCTTTTCTGGGATGTGAACAATGGCATTTCTCGAAGAAGCTGGGCAAGAAATGAGGAAGCTATTTTTGCCATTAAAAGAGCCATGCAGGCAGAACCATTGCTGAAAGTTACTTTGCCAAATGTGGCTGATGATTCAATTTTAGAAGGATTGTTTTAGACGATTTGGTGTTTATGATTTGCTATTTTTAATTTTTCTTTAATTCATCCCAAAATTCTACTGCTTTACGGAGGTGCGGAATAACAATGGTGCCGCCTACCAAAGTGGCTACTTCAAATATTTCGAAAAGCTCTTGGTCGTTTACATTTAGCTCTTTGCATTTTTGTAAATGGTATTTAACGCAATCGTCGCAACGCAAAACCATAGAAGAAACTAAGCCTAACATTTCTTTAGTTTTGGTGGGTAAGGCTCCTTCTAAATAGGTGTTGGTATCAATGTTGTATATTCTTTTAATTACTTTGCTCTCTGAAGATAGAATTCTATCGTTCATTTTTAGTCTGTAGTTATTAAAATCATCAATAAGTTTGCTCATAGTGGATAAAATTAGGTTGTTGTTGTAATTTTAGAAGTAAAAATACAAAATATTTGATTGTGTTTTGCAGATGTTCTAATTTTTTGAATATTATTATAAGAAGTAGCCCAAAGAAACTAACTATTTTTTTGCAAATCGATTTATTGTCTTATACTGAAATAGGTTGACTAAAAAAATAGGAAAATG
>MNXO01000037.1 GCA_001872995.1 Bacteroidetes bacterium CG2_30_32_10
TCTATTGACAATTATTCATCATCGTCAGAAAAAACCTACCAACGCATTGAAAAAATTACTGGCAAAAAGATAAAATATTACAACATCGATTTAACCAATCTATCATTAACCGAAAAAGTTTTTGAAGAAAATGCAGCCATTGTTGGAATTATCCATTTTGCCGCTTTTAAATCGGTTTCCGAGTCGGTTGAAGACCCATTGTTATATTACCACAACAACCTAAATTCGTTAATAAACATCTTGAAATGTCAGAAAAAATACATTATTCCCAATCTTATTTTTTCTTCGTCTTGTTCGGTTTATGGTAACCTCGACGAATTGCCTGTTACAGAAAATAACCCACTAAATAAGCCCGAATCTCCTTATGCTTACACCAAACAAATTGGCGAGAAAATAGTAGATGATTTTATTAAAACTAATCCTAGCTTAAAAGCGATTTCATTGCGTTACTTCAATCCTGTTGGAGCTCATAATAGTGGTTTAAATGGCGAAGTTCCTATTTCCAGCCCTAATAACTTGGTGCCATACATTACACAAACCGCTATCGGTAAATTAGAACAACTAACCGTTTTTGGAGGAGATTATGCTACCAAAGATGGTACTTGTATTCGCGATTACGTTCATGTTTGCGATATAGCATCTGCTCATGTTCTAGCTTTAAAAAAACTTATAGAGGATAAAAATTTCGAACACCACAGTATTATCAACTTAGGTACAGGCGTTGGAATTAGTGTATTGGAAGCAATAAAGTCATTCGAAAAAGTAGCTAATCAAAAATTAAATTATAAAATTGGACCAAGAAGAGCGGGCGATGTAGAAGCTATTTATGCCAACAACACCAAAGCGAAAGAACTCCTCCACTGGATTCCAAAATACAACATTGATGAAATGATGTTATCTGCTTGGCTTTGGGAACAAAATCTTTTCAAAAACTAATTGACTTAAATTTATTCAGTTTAATGTTTGTTATCATTTATAAATAATATATATTTGCAGCCGCTTACAAAATAAGTAAGGGCGATTAGCTCAGTTGGTTCAGAGCATCTCGTTTACACCGAGAGGGTCGGGGGTTCGAATCCCTCATCGCCCACCAAGAAGCCTCGCAATAATGTGGGGCTTTTTTTTTTATCTATGTGCTTAACCTATATTTTATTTTCTAAAAAACTCAACAAGTATTATGTTGGATATACATGTGATACTATTGACAAAAGAATTACTAAACACAACAGTAATCACAAAGGATTCACGGGAGGACTAGGGGATTGGATTTTGAAGTATTACGAAGAATTTGAAACAAAAAAAGAGGCAATGGACCGAGAACAAGAAATAAAAAAGAAAAAGTCTCGCAAATACATTGAATTTTTGATTGAAAAGAATGGCAATTAGCTCAGTTGGTTCAGAGCATTCCGATTTTATATCGGAAGGGTCGGGGGTTCGAATCCCTCATCGCCCACAGATAAAACAAAACCCACGAATTTTTTTCGTGGGTTTTGTTATAAAGAAAATTATTGGATGTTGTTCCTTGTCTTATCCTAAAATAGGAATACATTAAAAATTGTTTTTTTGCACTTTACAAAATTATTAGCTACATTTACTATAGTATTTTGAGAATTAATTAACGGATTTTTTTCAAAAAGAGAATTAGAAAAATAAATTTTTGGAATCAATCTAAATTTATCAATTATGAAAAAATTATTGCTCTTTCTTGGTTTACTTTTAATTGCAATTAGTTCTTTTACCCAAAAAATCTACATTCCAGATATCAATTTTCGTCTGTGGTTACAAAACAATTATACTTCCTGTATGGATGGAGACAGTATAATTACCAATTGCTCCACTGTGATAAATGCTACTTCAGTGAATGTTTCGTTTTATAGCATTATTGATTTAACTGGTATAGAAGCATTTACATCTATTGACACTTTGTACTGCGAAAATAATCAACTAACCAACTTGGATGTTTTTGCAAATACAGCTCTTACAACTTTGAACTGTAACAATAACCAATTAACCAATTTGGATGTTTCGGCAAATACTGGACTGACTACTTTAGACTGTAGAGTAAATGCATTAACAAGTCTGGATGTTTCAACGAATACGGATCTTACTACTTTGAAATGCAGTGAGAATCCATTAACAAGTTTGGATGTTTCCTCCAATACAGCACTTACTACTTTAATGTGTAACAATAGTCCATATACAAGTAGTCTATTATCAAGTTTGAATCTTTCTGGTGCTACTGCTCTTACTTATTTGAACTGTAGTTTTAATTCATTGTCAAATTTGGATGTTTCCGCAAATACTGCTCTTACTACTTTGCACTGTGACTATAATCAATTAACCAATTTGGACGTTTCCGCTAATACTTCTCTTACTGATTTGGTATGTTACTATAATCAATTAACCAATCTGGATGTTTCGGCAAATACGGCTCTTACTACTTTGGATTGTGACTATAATCAAATAACCAATTTGGATGTTTCGGTAAATACGGCTCTTACTAATATGTACTGTATTGATAATCAATTAACCAATTTGGATGTTTCCGCAAATATGGCTCTTACTACTTTGAGGTGTTTCAATAATCAATTGACAAGTTTAAATGTAAAAAATGGTAATAATACTAATTTTATATATTTTAATGCCACCAACAATCCTAACCTTACCTGTATACAGGTGGATAATGCCATATGGTCAAGTGTCAACTGGATACATATTGATATAGGTGCATATTTTAATGAAAATTGTCCTTTGGGAATAGTAGCTGTAAAAGAACAACTGAATATTTTAATGTATCCGAACCCAAGTAAAGGAATATTAAATATTGAATTTGATAGATTAAACAACAATGCAACGTTAAGCATTATAGATATTTCAGGCAAAGAAATAATTAACGACAAAATAATGTCGGGAAGTGGACTAAAACAGATTGATATGCAAAATCTAGCTAAAGGTGTTTATGTGGTAAAAGTAGTTACAGAAAAAACAGTTAAGGTAGAACAACTACTGCTTCAATAAGATTTCATTTTTACATAAGCCTTTGATTAATTAACGTTTATAATATAAATCCAAAACCTTAGTTTTGTGTAACGTTAGTTATGAAAATTAAAAGTACACTCTATATCATCAACTTCTTAGTAGTTACTTCTATGTGTTATTCGCAAGAAAGAGTATCAACTGTTGGTATTCAAATTAAACCAATTATTCCCGTTCAGTTTTTTGATGCAGGGAAACAAGAAGTGAATCAAAACAATATTCAATATATTAACCAGCCAAAAATGGGGTTGAGTTTTGGAATGGTTATCAGAAAAGGATTTACAGATGCTCTATCATTAGAAACAGGAATCAACTTTTTAAAAAGAAACTACGATTTAACCATTAATGACCCAGAAAATTCTTTTTCAGGAACTTCTAGTTTTAGAATCGTTAACTATGAAATTCCTGTGCAAGGTTTGGTGTATGTTCGTTTAGGAAGGCAGCTATTTATGAATGTTTCTGGAGGTTTTTCTGCTGATATTTACCCAACACCTTTATTTACTTTCGATGATTATTTTACCAGTGCCGTTAATAGAAATAATTGGGCTCAAATTAGTTTGTTAGCCAATATTGGCTGGGAGTACAGAACAGAAAAAAGTGGTTATATCTACTTTGGTGCTTCTTTGCACCGCCCTTTCTCAACCATGATGAGAGAATATGTAAACTACAATGGATATAATAAACATGAAGAAATTACATTTGATTTGACAGGAAATTACTTAACACTAGATTTTCGCTACTTCTTCCATGAAGATTCCGAGAAGAAAAAGAAAAAGTTGAAAAAAGAACCCGAAATGAAAAGATTTATAGATCCTCGTAAATAAATTCAATGAAGGTTTACCAATAAAAAAATTACCTTTGTTTTTCTAATTAAATGCGAAATGAAAATTTCTTACAGTTGGCTTAAAAATTATTTAGATGAATCAGTTGACCCTCAACTAATTACTGATGTGTTGACTGATTGTGGGTTAGAGGTAGATAGTGTAGAAAAAATACAAACCATAAAGGGAGGATTAGAAGGCTTGGTTGTTGGTGAAGTGTTGAGTAAAGAAAAACATCCCGAAGCAGACCGACTAAATTTAACAACTGTTGATGTTGGAAATGGCGAACCTTTAAACATTGTGTGCGGTGCAAAAAATGTTGAAGAAGGTCAAAAAGTGATTGTTGCAATTGTTGGAACTAAACTCTATTCTAAAGAAGGAGATGAGTTGGTGATAAAGAAATCAAAAATTAGAGGGCAATTATCTGAAGGAATGATTTGTGCTGAAGATGAAATAGGAATTGGTGAATCTCACGATGGAATACTAGTGTTAGACCCTTCAGTTAAAGTAGGAACTTTGGCAAAAACTTATTTTAATGTGGAAGATGATTTTGTTTACGAAATTGGATTAACACCTAACAGGTCTGATGCAACTGGACATATTGGCGTAGCCAGAGATTTAGTAACCGTTTTAAAACTAACTCAAAACATTAATTTAATTAAACCTTCTGTTGACGATTTTAAAATTGATTCTACCGATTTAATTATTGATGTTGAGGTTGAAGATGCAGATTTATGTCCAAGATATTCTGGAGTTACCATCAATAATATTAAAGTTGGTGAATCTCCAGAATGGCTAAAAAATAGGCTAAAAAGTATAGGTTTAAAACCCATTAATAATGTGGTGGATGTTACCAATTTTGTGCTACACGAAACAGGGCATCCCTTACATGCTTTTGATGCTAAAAAAATAATTGGCAACAAAATAATTGTAAAACGAGCTCAGGATAAAACCAAATTTACAACATTGGATGAAGTGGTAAGAGAATTATCCAATGACGATTTAATGATTGGTAATACCGAAAAAGAAATGTGTATTGCAGGAGTTTTTGGAGGGTTAGCATCTGGAGTTTCGGCAACAACAACCAGCATATTTATTGAAAGTGCTTATTTTAATCCTGTAACTGTTCGTAAATCTGCCAAAAGACATGGATTAAATACCGATGCCTCTTTTCGTTTTGAAAGAGGTGCAGATCCCAACATCACTATTTATGCGTTGAAAAGAACTGCAAATTTGATAAAAGAAGTGACAGGAGGAAAAATTTCATCAGAAATAATAGATGTTTATCCTCAACCCATCAAAAATGTTGAGGTCAA
>MNXO01000008.1 GCA_001872995.1 Bacteroidetes bacterium CG2_30_32_10
CATAGTGTTGATAACTAAATAGAAGAAAAATGAAGGTAAAAAAAATTGCAATCGGTAGTGACCATGCTGGTTTTGAATTAAAAGAAATAATTATTAAACATTTAGTAAAGTTAAATATTTTAGTGGAAGATTTCGGAACATTTTCAAGCGAAAGAGCTGATTATCCTGATTTTGCTCATCCAGTTGCAAATGCTGTTGAAAATAATAAGGTAGATTTAGGTATATTAATTTGTGGAAGTGGTAATGGAATAAATATGACCGCAAATAAACACCTGAGAATAAGATCTGCATTATGTTGGAAGCCTGCTATTGCTGAAATGGCTCGCTTACACAATGACGCTAACATTATTGCTTTACCTGCAAGGTTTATTAGCAATACTGATGCTTTAAAATGTGTAGATATTTTTATTACTACCGATTTTGAAGGAGGTAGACATACAGAAAGGATAAATAAAATAGCTTTTTAAAATTATAAATAGTTGTAAAAAGAGTTTAGTATGCTCTTTTGTTTTTTCCTTCGTAGTAATAAATAAAAGCATTATTTACAACCTTATTTCCTCCTGGTGTTGGGTAGTTGCCTGTAAAATACCAATCTCCTTTATGGTTAGGACAAGCATTATGTAAACCTTCTATGCTTTGATACACAATTTCTATTTTGGCATTAATGTTTTCTGGGGTCAATAGTTCTGATATTTTTTTTGATATTTCTTCGGCAGTAAAACAGTCATAAATAGCTTTTACGTGGTTTACTATTTTGTCTTTAGGAAATTTTTCTTGCATTTTACATTGTTGATAGGTTTCATTAATAATAGCCTGTTTTCCATTGTCTTTTAATAATGAAATTGCTGCTTGAAAAGCGATAAAATCTCCTAATTTAGCCATATCAATACCATAACAATCTGGATAGCGAATTTGTGGGGCTGAAGAAACAACAACAATTTTTTTAGGATTTAATCGATCTAAAATTCTTAAAATACTTTGTTTCAATGTTGTTCCTCGAACAATAGAATCATCGATAATTACCAAATTATCGGTAGAAAAAACAGTGCCATATGTAATGTCGTAAACGTGAGCGACTAAGTTGTCTCGATTGTTGTCTTGGGTGATAAATGTTCTGAGTTTAGCGTCTTTTACGGCAATTTTTTCAATCCTATTTCTTAAGTTCAATATTTCTTGTAGGTCTTTATCTGATGGATTGCTTCCTAATGCTTTTATTTTGGTTAACTTTATTTCATTCAGCTTATCTTGTAAACCCTTCATCATTCCATAAAATGAAATCTCTGCAGTATTTGGAATAAATGAAAAAACAGAGTTTTCTAAGTCGCCATCTATTGCTTTCAATATCTGAGGACAAATATTTCTACCCAGCTGTTTTCTTTCACTATAAATGTCTTTGTCGCTTCCTCTAGAAAAATATATACGCTCAAAAGAACACGCTCTTTTTTCTAAAGGTTCTTTCACTTTTTCTTCGCTTACCTTTCCATTTTTTTTAATGATCAAAGCATGTCCAGGTTTTATTTCGTGTATGGTTTCTATAGCAACATTAAAGGCTGTTTGTATAACAGGTCTTTCGGAGGTAACTACCACCACCTCGTCGTCTTGATAATAAAATGCGGGTCGAATTCCTGATGGATCTCTTAAAACAAAAGCATCCCCATGACCTATTAAACCTGCCATAACATAACCTCCATCCCAATCGGCAGCAGAATTGGATAATATTTTTTGTAGGTCTAAATCACGGGCAATCAATTTTGAAATTTCTATTCTAGGATATCCTTCCGCCTTAAATTTATCATACAATAGTTGATTCCCTTCATCCAAATAATGGCCAATTTTTTCCATTATGGTTACTGTGTCAGAAATTTGTTTGGGGTGTTGACCTATTTCCACTAATATTTGAAATAATTCATCAACATTAGTCAGATTAAAGTTTCCAGCAATTACCAAATTTCTAGTCATCCAGTTGTTTTGTCTTAAAAAGGGATGACATTGTTCAATACTGTTTCCTCCAAAAGTCCCATAACGCAAATGACCTAAAAATAATTCGCCAGTAAAAGCAACATTTTTCTTCAACCAATCGGCATCCTTTAATAACTTAGGGTCGTGATGATGAACAGCCTCAAATTTGCTATTAATTTTAGTAAAAATATCGATAATTGGCTGGGAATCGTTAGAGCGATATCGGCTAATGTATCTCTGTCCTGGTTCTACGTCAAATTTAATGTTGGCTATTCCAGCTCCATCTTGTCCTCGATTATGTTGTTTTTCCATTAACAAGTACATTTTATCGATGCCGTAGGTGGCTGATCCGTACTTTTTAATGTAAAAATCTAAAGGTTTTAAAAGTCTAACTAATGCAATACCACATTCGTGCTTGATAGCGTCACTCATTTTAATTTTTTTGCTGTGAAATAAGTGAGTAAAGTTAGCATTATTTTAGAGTAAGTGAGAACAAAAAAGCCGTGAAAAATTAATTTTTCAATTAACACTTATTATTTAGAAACGTTTTTTGCCGCACCTCTCCAAGCACTAAAACCACCAACTAAGTTATAGATTTTTGTAAAACCCATTTCTTCCATTTGTGTGGCTGCTTTTCTGCTTCTGTTGCCAGATTTACAATAAACATAAATAGGCTCGTTTTTGTTTAATGTTTTGAGTTGTTCCGAAAAATTATCGTCATAATAGTTCATTTTAATTGCTTCATTTATTATTCCCTCCTGCCATTCTTCGGGGGTTCTAACATCTAATAGTTGTACCTTTTTTTCGGCTATTAACGTGGAAAATTTTTCAACATTAACATCTTCAATAACTGATTTGTTTTGTTTTTCTAGTAGTGGTATTTTGCTCGTTGCTTCTGTTGCATTAACTTGTTTTTGATGATTGGAGCAACCAATTGCCGTAATAACAACACCTAATAACGAGAAGATAAAAAATAATTTTTTCATATGTGTATTTTATTGTTTTTTATATGTCATATGGAATCGCCATGTTAAATATTCATTGTTGTTGGTGAGCATTTTTGCTCATGGCTTATTTCATATGTAGCTATTTATTGTTTTAAAGTGATTATCCGTCAGCTGACGGACACTATGTTATCTTCATCACATTGTTTGTGAGCATTTTGCCATAATTTTTATGATTAACTATTTTGGTTGATTAAAGTTACTAATTCTTTTGCTTGAATCACTCCTGATTGTCGCCAAATTTGTTTTCCTTCTTTAAATAATATTAGTGTTGGAACGCCTCTTACCTGATAAATATTGGCAACGTGTTGGTTTTTATCAACATCAATTTTAATTATTTTTGATTTGCCTTGCACTTGTTTTGCTACTTCTTTTAATATAGGCGACATCATTTTACATGGACCACACCATTCAGCAAAAAAATCGACCAGAACAAGCGTGTCGGAGTTTATGATTTCATTAAATGTTGACATTTCCTTATTTAGGTGGGTTCTAAAAATTGATTTCTTTCAAAAACAAAGATAACAAATAAGATGCAAGGCATATTTTTTTGGAATAGCTTAGCTATTCCAAAAAAATATAACGCAGTCAGATTGTTTGTTATCTTTGCTATCATTGGGTTTTCATAGTTTTTCATACACTGCTTCATCCGTCAGCTGACGGAATCCAGATAGTGTTTCAAAATTTTTCATTGTCTCTAAAAAATTATGAAAATTTTGATGTGAATCAATTTTTAGAACCCACCTTTATTAAATGTAATGCTCCATATCCCTCTTAAATCGCCCGCCTTAAAATCAATTGCTTTATCGGTTGTGTAATAATTTTTGATAATTGCATAATTTTCTTTAGAGATATTTTCTCCAACAGTGCCATGACAAGAAACACAAAGTGGTTGCATAATAATCGGTGCATAAAACACAGTATCACCGTTTGCCAAAAATGAAATTATGGGCGACATCTCTTTACCTTTGTTTTTCATTTCTAGGTACTTATCTAAAACAACTTTTTCTTCCGTGGTTGGATTGTTTGTTTGGTTTCTGGTTTTACGACTTGTTCTTTTTATCGTTACTCGATAATAATTACTTAAAGAATCCATTAATCCACCAGCATTAATGTTGCAGTAGGTTAATGCATTTTCGATGCCTCCATTTGCCATCGCTTGTTTCACATTTCCAGATAATACAATAAAGGCTTTTTGAGCAATTTCTTTTCCCTTTTCAATGTGTTTTTTGTTTGTTTCTGCCGTCAATAAAGGTTTTTCAATCAGCGTAACAACAGTTTCTTTAGTTGATTCGTTGTCATTACAGGCCAGCAACAACACTACAGCTATTATTAAAATTAAGTTAATCCTCATTGCTCTTTTTATTAGATGTTGTTTTAACAAAATCGCCAACTAACCAGCCCATTATTGCACCATATAACATTGTTCTATACCAAACCGAAGTTATTGCACAACTTCCCGAAGAACAGCCTATAAAATACCAATATAAAAATCCAAATATGGCACCTGTTAGGGCAACAATTATGGAAGTTTTATGGTTGATTATCCAATTTTTCATTTTATTTAAAATTATACCAACCACCACCATTGTGGGCTTCAATTCCATTGCTTTTTAATATCGAGGTGGCTTGTCCGCTTCTCATGCCAGAAGCACAGCACAAAACAATTGGTTTGTTTAACTTTTTAATTTTTGATACTTCGTTATTTATTTTATCTAATGGAATGTTTTTTGCACCCTTTGGCTTTCCTTGAGCAAATTCTGAGGGAGTTCTTACATCAATTAATAGTGCTCCGTTGGCAATTAATTCTTTACAATTTACTTTTGGTCCTAATCCAAAAAAATTTCTTAAAAAGCTCATATAAATTTGTTTTTTTATAATTAAATCATCCGCATGGCAACCACATTCCATCTACCGCCATTGTAAAGCTCTTGCACCCCGTTAGCTTCTAAAAACTGAACGGCTTGTGCACTTCTTCCTCCCGAAGCACAACAAACCACTACTGGTTTTTTCATGTTTTTAAAATCTTCGATTTTTTGAGGAACCTGATCTAATGGGATGTTAATCGACCCATCAACGCATCCCATACAAAATTCACCAGGAGTTCTGACATCGATAATTGTTGCTTCTTTTAAATTTACATTTTCGTAACTCATCTCTAC
>MNXO01000118.1 GCA_001872995.1 Bacteroidetes bacterium CG2_30_32_10
AAAATTTTTTCATAACTAATTATTTATTGTTTTCATTTTATTTTCCAATTCTGATATTTTTTTGTTTTGTTCCATCAATTGCTTATTTAGCTCTATAATGTATAGTGTTTGCTCTTCAATCTTTTGCATCATAATGTTTTCCATTTCCGCTATTTTTAGACCATTTTTAGTAATCTCTTCAGATGAAGGTACGTTTGGTAAATGATGATTGGTTTTAACAAATTCTTCTAACTGGGAAATAGACATCAATGGGTGATCTTTTTCAAATACAAAATCACCCCATGAACTAGAATAGCTAATTTCTATTTCTTCTTTTAGCCATATTCTCCCATCTTTATATAACTTAACTCCATCACCTACTTTAACATTTCCACCACTTACCTCTGTTATAGGTCCAGTTTATTTAAAAACGCATCTTTATCCCAATATTAGCACCAACACTACCATAAGGCATTTTAAATTTCAATTCTTTTTTAGGCTGATCTTGATTATTGGTTTGGCTTGCTACATCCTCATATAAATAAACATATTCAATTTCTTTATCTCTCATCGGGAGGTTTTGCAGCCTATCAACATTATTGATTTGATAGGTGGTAATCTCACTCTTTTTAGGGGCATATGTCATATCAATGATATTGCATTCTGCATAAAATATCATTTTATCCGATAACTTTACATCAACTCCTAAAGCCGAATTGATACCTAAACCGATACCTCCGTTATATTCTGTTACAATATTTTCAGGAATTTGCCCCATGTAACTTTCAACAGTAATATCAATATTTTCAGTATAGGATGGTTTGCCAATAAGCATACCTATTCTTGCATAAGGATTTATTTTTTCAAAATCAGTTTTAAATACTAACGAAGGACAAATATAAAACATTTTGCTTTGATAGGAAAACATTTGATCTGTAATAGAATCTGGTGAATTGGTTTGTATTTCCATTCTTTTAATTTTAATTCCATATTCATAACCCAACCCCAACTCAAAACTAACATTTTTATTAATTAAATGTCCCCAGCTTACATTTGCATAAACCCCATTACCTAAAGAAAAGTAAGTTGCATCAAATTTAACTTCATCAGGATATAACATTTGTTGAATTGATGGTTTAATATATGGCGTTTTCTGACCAAATGCAGGCAACCCATATCCCATACCAATTTTTAAATAATTGTTGTTTTGCGAAATCGCATGTAAAGAAAATATAATAAAGACTAAGGTGAGTGTTTTCGTTTTCATTGTTATTTTATTTTTTTATCATTTTATTAGTTTCTTTATAATTGTCCGTTACTATCTTATAATAATAAACGCCAGGTGGTAGTTTAATTCCATCTATATTTATCTGATAAGTACCAGAATCAAATGGTTTTTTATTTATAAACTCAAAAATTGATTTACCTAAAACATCTGTAATAGTAATTTTAACCTGATTTGATTCTAAAATATGGTATTCGATGGTTGTGCTATTTGTAAATGGATTAGGAAAATTTTTTATGTAATTTTTTTCTATTTTTAAAGTGTCTAATAATTTACTTGTTTCATAATTTTGAAATAAATCGTTTTCTATAAAGTTGCTAAATGGTATTGGTTGCTTATAAAAAAATCGTTTATAAGAGAAAAAAGGATCAATATTAGCATTTAAAGTTGCTCCATCTTCCATTATAAAGCCATCTGAAAATTCGATGGAATTACCAGCATGTAATGTAATATTTGAGCCATTTTTTATAACATAATTACCCATAGGTAATTCATTTGTTACATTATAACCAGCAGTAATACTATTTAATGCAAGATAAGATTGTGTTCCAAAATCTTCTTGGTTTTGTAAATAAATATTAGGTAAATAATTGCTTAGAACAGTATAATCAAAAAATATTCTATCAGGAGAAGTTGGCATAAAACCCAAATTTTGACCTAGTATATTAAATGTTTCATAAACGTATGTTGTAAATTTTGCACTTGTTGTAGTAACATATGAAATATCTACAAAAGTATTGCCTAAAATAGGGTTACCCCCACCTAAACCATTTGTTTCACAAATTATTTGAGGGAAAGGGGTTTCGGAAAAATTTACCCATTTTTCAACGGGATGTTTATAAACAAAATATACACCTGCTGCTAAACTACATCCTTCAATTATAGTTAGTTTATAAACATCACTAGTTGTTGCACCCATATCAGTACCACCTACCACATAATTTGAATAAATATGTGAATTAAATGCATAACGAACCGCATTATATGCATTAATTCTGCCATAACCCATTTGTTCGTTCCATGTTCCATTGGATTTATTAGTGTATCTTGTATAACAATAACCACCAACTTTATCGCAACTTAATTCAAGTATTCGCTTTACTTCTAATTGAGTGAGTGTAGGATTTATCGATAAAATCAAACCCACAACACCTGCTGTAAGAGGACATGAAGCCGATGTTCCATTGAAATCACTATTATAATCTCCAGAAGTAAATCCCCCAGAACCAGTATTGTCTGTAGTATAAATATTATTTCCTGGAGCTACAACATTCACCCCTCTTTGACCTCCCCAGCTAGAATAATCTGTTTTCATATCATTTTGATCAGTTGCTCCTACTGCAATTACACGAGGTAAATATGCAGGATATTGGACAAATCTTAGAAAACCAGGCTGTGTACCATAATTTCCTGTTGAAAACAGGAGCACACACCCCAACCCATTTCTGCCGTTGTCTAATGCATTATTAATAGCATTATCCATATCATCACATTTAAAAACCTTATCACCCCAAGAACAAGATATGATATCTGCATCATTATTGGTAGCCCAATTAAAAGCATCAACAACATCGCTGATATAAATTCCACTATAATTATAAAAATTAGAAGCAATGGGTATTATTTTACAATCATAGGCTATGCCAGCAATGCCTTTATTATTATTGCCTATAGCTGCTATTATACCAGCACAAGCAGTACCATGTGCGCTACCTGCTAAATATGACCCTGGTATATAATTACCATTAAGAGATGTATGACCAGGTAAAAGATTGTCTTTTAAATCTTCATGTTCTAAATCAATACCGTTATCAATTATTGCAATTTTAATATTAGGATTTCCTTTTGTCATTTGCCAAGCTTTTAATGCTAGAATTTTTTCTAAATACCATTGGTTTGGGAAAAAAGGATCATTTGGTATCTCTTCTACAATGCTATTATTTGATAATAGTTTGGTGAAAATTAAAAAATCTGGATGAGACCATTCAAATTTACCTGTTTCATAAAAATAATTTGCCATTTTTAAAGCATTTCCCATTGAGTTTTTATCTGCACTCAATACAAAAATGTTACTATTATATAAATCTTGTTTAACCAATTTTGTATTGGTGGTTTTAAGTAAATCGAAGAAATCTTTTTTATTAGTGGTGATTTTAATCTTAACAATAAATTCATCGGTTATTGTAGCAAAAGCATTTTCATTGTTGGAAAAAAAAGGATTAGCAATTACAATATTATTATTTTTATTCAATTTAGAAATAGCTTCCTTAATTTGAATAAGAGTTTTTCCATTTTCTACTTCAACTAATGAATAATCAGTATTATTTTTATCATCTATAAACGGTTTAAAAGTAAAATCCATTTTTATTATTTCTTGTTTTTTCTCAAATGACAACTTATTATTAAACTTTATAAAAATTCTATCAGTCATTATTGTAAGTGATTGTTTTTCATCTTTATAATAATAATAGTCTTGTGAGTTAGCTGTTTTAGCTAAAAATAGCATCAACATGAACAATAAAACTTTATTCATAATTTTAATTTTTAAAATTCATAACCTAAAAATATTCTATAATTGTTTTCTATTGCCAAATTTTTATATTCTAAATTATTGTTATTTCCACCTATAGTTTTAATTGAAAACAAATTAAAAATACCATACCAAGTTTCTACCCCTATACTAAATTTTTTATAGATAGTATATTTTGCTCTAATTCCCGCATTCATAGCAATTTTATTATACATTTTTGTTAAATTTACTTCTTTCCATTTTCTTGGAATAGAATCAACTTGCCCTAAATAGCCATAATACTTACCTTTAACGGAATAAATATATTGCGTTTTTAATGAAGGTGAAATTTCTAACTTGTTTTTTATAATAAATGTAGGAATAATACCCAATTCAATTGATTGAAAAGAATATATATCTTTGTAACCGTCTGCTTCAGTTTTAGATTTACCACCAAAAGTATAATAACCAATAAAAGGCATCATTTTAAACTTGTTGTAATTTTTAATTTTTAAATTATAATACATTTTTAGTGAAGGTTGTATCCAAAATGAATTCCTTTTATAAACAGTTTTTTTATTCATTAGAAAATCCGTATTGCTTATTCTTAAAGTATTATACCCTACACCTATTTCGATACCCAAACCATTATAGAATTTTACATTTTGTCCATTTATTTTAAAAACAAACAAAACAAACATAAATATAAGAATTACTTTACTTTTATTTTTCATAACTATTATCTTTTAAGGTTTGCATATCTTTTTCTAGATTTTCGATTTTTTTGTTTTGTTCAATAATATACAAAGTGAGCTGTTCAACTTTTTGTAGCAATAAATTATTCATATTTCCAAGGTCAATACCATCAGTATCTATTTCTTTTGCAGATGGTATATTTGGTAAGTGCTTTTCTGTAATAATGTATTGTTCAAGTTCGTTTAAAGACATAAGTTTATAATCTTTATTAAAAACAAAATCACCCCATCCTCCAGGTACACTATTAGCAACCACAATCTTTGTAGAAGCCCAAACTTTGCCATCATTATATATTTTAACATTATTGCCAATATTAACATTTCCACTCACCGACAAATCCTTACAAATAGTTACATTTTTCTGGTTATAGTAATTTATCAACAAATCAGAATTATTGCTTTCTATATAATTATGAGCTCCATCATACCCCATTATAACGGTATTTGCATTATTTCCAACAGTAATTTTATTATTTATCGTAGTCCCTATACTATTCACCTGCATTAAATTTACCACAGTAGAGTCCCAACAATTGCTATTATCCATAATATAAAACCCCTCATTGGTTTGGTCGTGGTTCGAATCAATAAAAATGGCAAAATCTTTATCGCTGATAATACGTCCAGCTCCGTTGGCTGCACTTATTATCACTTTAGAAGATTCGTTTGGCGGAGTATTGTTAATATTTTCAAGAGTAATGTCGGTATTGTTGCCTTTTA
>MNXO01000066.1 GCA_001872995.1 Bacteroidetes bacterium CG2_30_32_10
AACAGGAGAAGAATTAAATTTAAAATATAATGGAAAATAATTTTAATAAGCAAATAAATACTATTTTAGTTTTGATAATTGGTGTTTTAATTTTTACAAGTTGTCAAAAGACTGTTTTTAAAAGAAATCTTAATATTACAGTGATAGATAGTGTTTATAATAAGCCGATAAAAAATTGTAAAATATTTTTAACTCAAAACAATAATGAAAAGCCCACAAAAATGACCGCTCCACTATTTTCTCATTATTTTCAATGGGAAGGGATAACAGATGATAATGGTAAAACGTCAATAGAATTTAAACCTTATAAAAATAAAAAAGCAAGCAAAATTGAAATTTTTGCATATATGATTGAATTTAATGGCAATCCTGCTATTCCTTTAGAGCTTAATAATTTGGAATTCGACGAAAGCAAATTTAATAAAGGAGATAATGATATACTAATCAATAGCCCTCCCATTGGTTATTTAAAAATTAACCTTAAAAATATTAACCCATATAATGAGGAAGATTTGTTTTCAATTATGTTTAGACCATTACCTGGTGATGGGAATAATTTATCTTATATTCAAGGAAGCAATATTGATAGATCATTGCTATACCCACAGTATGGAGATAAAGATATAGAAATTATCTGGCAATCGAAAAAGAATAATATAGTAACTACAAGGCAAGACACTGTTTATTGCCCTGCTTATGATACAATTACCTATAATATTAATTATTAGAAATATATAAAATGGCTACAATTAAAAGAAATCGTACATTATCGCTTTTGTTCCTTTTTTTCTGCAATACAATAGCGATAGCTCAAACCCAACCTGATACAAATAAATCAACAAAGTTTTCTTATGCAACGCCATTTCAACTGCTCGAACCAAAATATATTACAACGGGCATATTACATAATAGGGTAATTGATTATTCTAAAATCCAGAAATTTCAGGGTTTAACAACAGACAGCATCACAGATTATAACAATTGGTATCAGATGTATTGGGAATTATCTCGTGCAGATATTAAAAAATCTACTTCTTTACCTAATATTTATGAAGTTCAAAAAAATGCGACTGAAAAAGAGAAGAAGGGTGTAATTCAAATAGGAATTATAAATATGTTTTATAACACGATTAAACCAGATGCAATTGATAAAGGGCAATTGAAGATGGAGAATAATCAGCTTAAAGATGTTTTGCCTCGCAATGGGACTCCTTATGAAACAAAAAGATGTTTTACGATTGCACCATTATCAGAAAGCATTTTAAGCGGCAATAATACCTTTGTTTTTAATTCAGACTTTTATTTTTCAAATACAGGTGAAAGCATTCAAAGTATCATCGTTGATTTAGATGATGGTATGGGGAAAAGAAATTTGATGATTAATCAACCATTTTCGATTAGCTGCCTTACTTCAGGAATAAAAACCATTTCAATAGCTATGCAAACTAATAACAAACAAACTTATTATGCTAAAACAACAATAAATAAATATAGATATAAAAAAGGAAGACTACTTTTATCAGGAGCCTAATAAATATGTTACTATTTCGCCATCATCCAATTTCTCAGGTCAATTAGGAATTTATTATCACCGTTGCGAGCCTAATCTACAAAATACTGTACATGACCCTATATTACGAAAACCATTCTTAATTGTAAAAGGTTTTGACCCTAAAAATGAGAAAAATTTTGATAAGGATCTATTATACCATAATACTATAACTGCAACAGATTTATATGATATTGCAAATACGGATTACCACTTAATGGATAAATTGAGAGCGGAAGGTTTCGATATATGCATTTTAAATTGGGGGGATGCGAAAAGAAATTTGTATGAAAACGCATTAGTATTAAGAGAAGCAATTAATTATATAAATGCGAATAAACAAGGCAATGAAGAATTGGTTATTTTAGGACCAAGTATGGGTGGTTTATTGACCAGATATGTATTAGCAAAAATGGAACAGGAAAACACCCCTCATCACACAAGGTTATATATTTCTTTTGATTCGCCTCATCAAGGAGCCAATATGCCGTTGGGTTATCAACACTTAATTGATTATATGCTTGATAATGCAGATCTTTTTACATTTGGATTAATACAAGAGATAGAAGATTTCAGACAGCAGCTAGATTGTGATGCAGCAAAACAAATGTTGAATTATCATCATACTGCAACAGAAGTTTTAGCAATGGATGCCAATCCAACTCAGATGAAAATTGATTTTTATAATGAATTACATGCATTGAATCCTCCATATAATGGTTATCCTCATTTGTGTAAAAAAATTGCTATTGCCGAAGGAAGTGGGAATGGTTTAGATCAAGGGTTTGAGCCGAATGATCAATTGCTTAACTGGAATTTTGTTACACCTAGAGTTTCGATTTGGCTACCTTCATATTCTTTATGTTTTGAAGTTAAATCCTTACCAGACAACCATTCTGTTGGTGGACCTAAACTTTTATTTTATGGGCACATTTTAATTAGTCCTTTTTTGGGGGCGCCTTATTTTTTATTTTCTGCTAAAATTGTATATATAGATAACTCAATACCTTATGATAATTGTCCTGGCGGTAATTATCCTTTTCATATACAACTTAACGAAAAGATTTGTAAATGGTATACAATACACTTTTCAGAGAGAAGTCATAATGATTGTTTTATGCCAGTTTCTACTACTTTGGATTTAGCTAATGGAGGTAATGTTTGGGTAAATATCATAAATGGAGGTAGCAATATAGTAAGGAATTATCCAAATTGTCCTTTTGAAGAATTTTATATTCCATACGACAATGAACCTCATGTTGTAACAGGAATTACTGCAGGTATGGCTAACTGGCTTTTACAAAACATAACCCAAGGTACTATATTCATCCAAAATAAAACTATTTCAAATAAAATAGACTACAATGCAAGATATAGAATTTTGGTTGGGCACAACGTTGATATTTTTTATCCTCGTGGAGATGTTTTAGTTTTACCTGGAGGTGAATTATATTTAAAATCTGGTGGAGATATATTATTAGATGATGGATTTTATGCAGATAATGGCAGTGTTTTTTATGCTAATATAGAACCTTACCCTTGTCCACCTTATGTTCCTTCTTTCTCTAAATCATTTATTTCAACCGAATTTAATGAAGAAAAAAACACTTCAAATGAAACAACATTTCAAAATAAAACAGAAAACAACAATGAAAATGAAGTAACGGTTTATCCTAATCCAACTAATGATATAATTAACGTTGAAATAAAAAACGATTATAATAACATAATCATAGTAATTTATAGTATTTCTGGTAAAAAACTTTTTGAAGAAAAAATTAAAGGAAAAGAAAAAAACGCTATAAGTGTCGATATTTCTAATTATCCAAGTGGTGTATATTTTTTAAAAACAATACTTGATAATAAAACAATCATTAATAAAATAATAAAAAGTGATAAGTTATGATAAAAAAAAACAGAATTAGGATTTACCTATTGATAACAATGGGATTTGCATTAATCATTTCAAATAGTTGTAAGAAAGATGATAAAAAAGACGAGCCTGCACCAACATCAACCACAACAGTAACCGACATTGATGGCAATGTATATCATACCATAACGATTGGAACACAAGTATGGTTGGTTGAAAATTTAAAAACCAAAAAATATCGTGATGGTACTTCCATCACACTTGTTACTGATAGCTTAGCATGGAGTAAACTTACAACAGAAGCATATTGTAATTATAATAATGATTCAAATATGGCAATAACTTATGGTAGATTATATAATTGGTATGCAATAAATGACAACCGAAATATTGCTCCCATTGGTTGGCACGTAGCAAGCGATGTCGAATGGTTAACATTAATAAACTATTTGGGTGGCGAAAGTGTTGCAGGTGGCAAATTAAAGGAAGCTGGGACTACCCATTGGCTTACTCCAAATATAGGAGCTACTAATACAACGGGGTTTACTGCTCTTCCTGGTGGTTACCGTAATTCAGGAGTATTCGAAAACAAAGGTTATTACGGTTATTGGTGGAGTTCAACAGAGTATAGTGCAAGAGATGCTTGGTGTAGAACAATGGATTATTGTAACAGCAATGCAAATAGTTACGACCTCCCTAAAGATTTGGGGTTTTCAGTGCGCTGTGTTAAAGATTAGAATTGGAAAATAAAATGAAAACAATTAATAATTAGTTTATGAGAAAATTTTTATTCTTTTCTTTTTGTTTTTTTATAATAAATATGGGGTTTGCACAAGATACTATAAAGCCATTTATTGTTAAATGGGTTGCTTCTTCTTTTTTCCCCGATATTTTCGTGCCAGATGGCATTAATATTTCTTTAGGTGCAGAATATAATTATAAAAAAAAGAACTCAATATCATGTGATATTGGTTATATAATAAACTCAGGAAACCTAAATAATTTTATTGAAGATAGAATCATTGATATTGGAATTTTAAAAATAAAAAGTAACAATATAGAAGGTTTTACAGGCAATGTAGAATTAAGGCATTATTTTAAAAGAGATAAGTTGTACGATGCACAAGTATTTATACCGCCATTTTGGCCCTCATTGTTACAATTAAAAAACACAAAAAACTCAATATCTGGTTATTATTGGGGTGGTAATATAAATTATCAGTTTACTTCCGCCAAAAGAAACCAATCTATTAGCAACTATCCGCAGCCAGGTTATTATGATAACCTATATACCGTGAATCGTTCTGTTATTGCTTTACATTGTTTTATTGGATTTCAATCAATAAGAAAAAAAGGATTTGTTTTAGACCAATTTTTTGGTATTGGTGCTCGTTTTATAACAAGTTATAGTATTAACAAAAAGGCTGATTCTGTAACAGATTATGAAATCTTTGGTTTTAAAGAATATGATAGTGGATATAAACTAGTACCAAGTATAACCTATCGATTAAAAATTGGATGGTTATTTAAATAAAAATAAAGTAAAAAAATAATTCTATTTAACCCAAATATAAGAAATTATGAAACAAATTAAAACTTTAATATTTACGTTGCTATTAGCTTCAATATGTTTGACCTGCAAAAAGGCTGATAACGATGAAGAATACTGTAAATTAATTGTAGGAAGGTGGGTACACTTTGAAGAATGTGCGAATATGTTTAGTTTAGATGCTTGTAATGTTTATTATACATTCTATAGTAATGGATACTATACTTTAAGTGCGAGTGAGCGTGTTTACTTTAATTATTATATTGAAAATGGGCATCTGGTTTTATCTTATTATTCTTCTGAAAAGAGAGATTATGAAATAAAAAAATTAAAAATAAGCC
>MNXO01000077.1 GCA_001872995.1 Bacteroidetes bacterium CG2_30_32_10
TCAAAAAAATATTTTATTTATCGCTATATTCTAATTCCAACCACTAGCACGTCGTCAATTTGTTCGGTATCGCCACGCCATTCTTCAAAAGCTTGTTCAAGTTTTGTTTTTTGGTCTGCCATAGATAACGCTTGCATTTCCAAAAATGTTTGTCTAAGGCGTTTGCTCATAAACTTTTTTCGAGCAGGACCGCCAAATTGGTCGCCAAAACCATCGGAATTGGCATAAATAGTATCTCCTTTTACTAAATCTACTTCTTTGAGGTTAAACAATTCCATTTTCAAATAAATAGAAATAGGCATTTTATCTGCCTCAATAATGGAAATTTCATTATTTCTAATCAGGGTAAGGTGATTGTTAGCACCTGCAAATTGAAGTTTATTTGTTTTAAAATCAATAGAAAACAAAGAAATATCCATTCCATCTTTCACTTCTCCATCCTTACCTTGTTGTTTTAGAGATCTAACAATATGTTCGCGTAAGTGATTAAGAATTTCATCTGGTCTTTCGATGTTTTCTTTAATTACAATTTCATTTAAATAACTAATACCAAGCATACTCATAAATGCACCTGGAACTCCATGCCCAGTACAATCTGCTACCGCAATTATTTTTTTGTTACCTTTAATCGTTTCCCAGAAAAAATCACCACTAACAATATCTTTGGGGCGATAGAGTATGAAATATTCATTAAGCATTTGCTTAAAAAAGTCTTCCATTGGCAAAATAGCCGTTTGAATTCGTTTGGCGTAAACAATACTATCGGTGATTAGTTTATTCTGTTTAATGATATGGTCGCGTTGAGTGGTTGCAATGTCTCTTTGTTTTTCAATTTCATCGCGTTGGGTGGTAATTTCTTCTTTTTGCTTTGTAATTTCAACGTTTTTAACAACCAAGTCATCGCGGTGTTTTTCAATTTCATCACGCTGCGAAGTAATTTCTTCCTTTTGTTGCATAATTTCAACATTCTTTACCAGCAGTTCATCGTGTTGTGCTTGAATTTTTACGTTTTTTTCTTGTAATAGTTTATTAGCTTGTTTTTTAATACGGTAGTTGCGATAAATAAAATATCCTAAACCACTAACCATTAATATAACAACAATAAAAAGGTACATAATTAGCCTTTGTTGCTCAATTTTAGCTAATTGTTCATTTAATACTTTTTTTTGTGCTCCTATTTTATCTTCTTGTGTTATTATTGCTTTCTTTTGATTATCTAATATTTCGGTTTGTTTAGTTATTTCAGCTTGCTGTTTATTAACTTCTTCCTTTTGTTTAACAATTTCTTTTTCTTGCTGCTTTATTGATTGAATTTGAATATTGACCAGTTTTTGTTTTTCTGCTAATGTTTTCTGGGTTGTAATAATGTCTTTAAAAAGTTTTGTTAATTCCTCCTTTTGCGTGTTTATTTTTTTTTGCTGTTCATCAATTTCGCTTTTTTGTTTGTTAATTAATTGTTTTTGAGATTCAACCAATAATTTTTCTTGAACAAGCATACTATCGGTCTTTTGGTAGGAGTTCCAAACCGATTCTGATTTTATAGAAAGCGCAGCAAAAGTTTGACTAACCGATAAGCCAGCATCAATAAGTCTTTTATCGTTAATATCGAAATGCTTTTCGTTTTTATACACAATAAAATTAATCATGGATTGATGAAAGCCATAATTCTCGCTAATGAGCAAGACTTTTTTTCCTTTGATTACGTCAAATATCTTGTTTAACGGGTAACTTTCGGGTTTATATACAAAAACAACTTGAACATCTTTAATATCTTCAATATTATTAAACAGTACAATGGATAATGGTTTTTTTTGAATAAATTTGGCAGTATCAGCAACGTTAACCAATTGGCGGTAAACATTTGAATCATTGTTTAATACTCCGATTATAAAAACTTTAATTTCATTAATGTTAGACCATTTAACATAGGAAGAAATCTGATATATCATCGTAGCACGAGATTTATCAGTAAATTTTTCCTGTGCTACGCTGATAAACGATAAAAAATATAAAAAATAAAATACAATTGATAGTTTAACGTACTTTTTCATCTTGAGATGATTATAGATACTTAAATAACATTCATTGAATTTATAGAATTACAATATAAAAAGAGTTATAAATTTTTTAAAACTCCCGTCATTTCGTTAAAATTTTGAATCAATTCGTCCCATTGTTCCACTTGATTGAAGTTTTCGTTCCAAATATTTCTATCATACCAAAGTTGATTAAGGTCTTCAATTTCTTTAGCTTGTTGTTCCACCCAAGTAAAATACTTTAAGTTATGAATTGCTTTTTGGTCATAATAATTAAGCTCTTTCATATTGTCTGTAGCAGCACTTAAAAGACATTTTTCAAGATCCATACCTGCTTGAATTGCGCTATAAGGACCTTTAGATTCTAATAATTCTTCTATTCTTGATTGATACATTTCGGCAGAGTCAGTAGCAAGGGTAAATAAGCAATCATCAGATGTTAATTCATAATATTTTGCTGTTTTAATGGCTGATATTAAATTACCAATACCCGAAATGCCAATCATCTTGAGTTGATATATAAACTCAGGATCAAGTCCCATATCTTTCATATAGAATAACCCATCTGGTTCATTAAATAATCTTAAGAGTCGCATACAATCTTCATCGTCGATGGCAGTAACCATGTTAGTATTTTTAACATTGTGAATCCAAGGTACATGTTTATCGCCAATTCCTTCGATGCGATGTCCCCCAAAACCATTACGAAGCAAAGTAGGACATTGTAGAGCCTCTGAAGCAACTACTTTTAAATTAGCATGTTTTAATTTTAAATAATCTCCAGCAGCAATGGTACCTGCAGAACCAGTAGCAGAAATATAAGCAGCTAACTGGGAATTTGAAGATTTAACCTTATTATAAACCTCTTCTATAGCTGGACCAGTAACATTATAATGCCATGCACAATTACCAAATTCGTCAAATTGGTTGAAAATAATGCAATCTTTTCTGTTCTTGCGAATATCCCAACATTTATCATAAATTTCTTTTACATTCGATTCGCAGCCAGGTGTAGCAATAACTTCGGCACCAATATCCTTCAACCATTCGAATCGTTCTTTGCTCATTTCTTCGGGAAGAATTGCTACTGCGGTAACTCCCATCAGATAAGAATCGAAAGCACCACCACGACAGTAATTGCCAGTTGAGGGCCAAACAGCTTTATGGTAATTAGGGTCAAATTGACCAGTAACAATACGAGGAACAAGGCATCCATAAGCAGCACCTACTTTGTGAGCACCTGTAGGAAACCATTTACCAATAAGCATGTATATTTTTGCATCCACACCTGTTAATTGCTTTGGTATTTCTATATAATTAACTCCACCATATAAACCACCTCTAACTTTGGGCTCATTTTTCCAAGTAATTCTAAATAAATTCAATGGATTTAAATCCCATAATCCAATATTTTTAAGTTTTTCTTTAATTTTATCAGGAATTAAATCTGGATTTTTTTGTTGGGCAATGGTAGGAAGAACAATTCCTTTTTCACGAAAACGGTCAACTGCTTTTTTTAAAACCTCTTGGTTTACAACGCTATTGTTTACTTTTATCATACGATTTATTATTATTAGTTATAATTTGCAATCAGTAAAATTAAAGAAAATTGAGATAAAACAATTATTTTTTTCCAAAATCCTTTATTATATAAAATTTAAAATGTTTGAAATTACTTTCTTATTAAGAAAATTTTATTGATTATATTCCCTTACTTATTGATATAGCCAATTCATTTGCATCTTTTTTAATTTTCTCAATATCCATAGTTAATAACTTTCTATTTTCCATTACTAACTTACCATTAATAATGACTGTATCTACTTCGCTGCCGTTCATGCTAAATGCAATATGAGAATAATAGTTATATAATGGAATAAGGTGAGGTTTATCAAGGTCAATAATAATAATATCAGCTTTTTTGCCTTTTTCTATAGAGCCTATATCATTAAATAAACCTAAAACCTTTGCACTTCCGTTGGTTGCTATTTTAACAGCTGTTTTTGCATCTAATACAGTAGGATTATTATTGCTAACCTTATGTAGTAACGCCATGGTATTCATTTCGTCAAACATATTTAAGTTATTATTGCTTGCAACCCCATCGGTTCCTAATCCAACTTTAACATTGCATTTAAGCAATTCATTAATAGGAGCAATTCCACTTGCAAGTTTCATATTACACTGTGGATTATGAGCAACACCCACATTGTTATCTGCTAATAACTTAATATCAACATCTGTGAGATGAACACTATGTGCAGCTATAACATTGTCGCTTAAAATTCCTAATTTGTTTAAGTATTTTGTAGGTGTTAATCTAAATGTTTTATAAATAGTGTCAATTTCCCATTTAGTTTCAGCAAGATGGATGTTGAAAGAGAGATTATGTTTGTCGGCAAGGGCTTTTGTTTTTTTTAATAAATCGGGAGAGCAACTATAAGGAGAATGAGCAGCAACTGCAATGGAAACAAGAGGATGATTAGCCCATTTACTAATTAAAGACTCTGTATATTTCAATCCATCTTCAGGAGTTTTGGCATTTGGTGAAGAAAAATCAATTACACCCTCCGAAAGAACAGCACGAATTCCTGCATTGCTTGCAATATTGGCTATTTCATCTTCAAAAAAGTACATATCACAAAAAGTAGTAGTCCCAGATAAAATCATTTCGGCAATTGCAAGGGCTGTTCCTGTTTTAACAGTTTCAATATTTACAAAACGAGCTTCTAAAGGGAATATTCTTTCATAAAGCCATTCTTTTAGAGGGATATCGTCTGCTACACCTCTAAATATAGTCATTGCTGCATGAGTATGAGCATTTATTAAACCAGGCATTACTAGTTTTCCTTTTGCATCAATTATTTTTGCAGGCTTATAGTTTGTTTGTAAGGACGAAGTTTCAGCAATATCAATTATTATTCCTCTATCTATGATCAATGAAGAATTTAAAAATATTCTACATTCGTCATCCATTGTAAGAATTGAAGCGTTTCGAATTTCTATATCAACTTCTTTTATTTCCAAGCTTTATTTTATATTAATTAATTTACAAAAA
>MNXO01000025.1 GCA_001872995.1 Bacteroidetes bacterium CG2_30_32_10
TAATGTGGAGCCATGGTGAGGCAAACTTCAAAAGCACTAGCAGCTTCTTTGTATTTTCTCAATTTAAAAAAAACAATACCTAAATTATAGTGCGATGGAGCAAAGTGATATACTAAACCAATAGCGGTAAGCAATTTATCAGCAGCTTCTTCAAGGAGTCCTTTGTTCATATAACAAACACCTAAACCATGAAATGCAGGTGAACACTCGTCGTCAATTAATAATGCTTTATTGTATGTAGCAATAGCATCGTCAAATCTATTTAATAAGGTATAAATTCTACCTAATTCGAGCTGCACTCCTTGCGATTCTGGATAAAGCATTTCTGACCGTCTAAGCAATTCAGTGGCTTTATCTAAATTATTTTCATAGATGGACAAAATGCCTTCTAACAAATCAGCATTAGCAAAAACAGCGTCTTCAATGGTTCTAAGATTATTAATTACATTTCTTGCGTCTTCATATCGTTTAGAACGCATATAGCTTCTGGTGAGTTCAATATTATAGCGAATATCTTTGTTGTTGCTTTTATATAATTCTTCAAATATGGGAAGTGTTTTATCATATTGTTTTCTGGCATTTAATGATTTGGCAAGATTAAATTGCATCTCATCTTTTGCTTTCTCCATGGCTTTGTTTTTGTCTTCACCAGGGTCTTCAATATAACCAAGTTCTACTAATTGTTTCAAAGCTTCGGCAGAAGCAACTGTGTCAGTTTGTTCATTTTCGGAATGTGTGCCAAAATCGCCTTCTACTTCTTCCCAACTATCAATATAATCGGGTTCTTTAGCATCTTTAAAAATATTAAGCAAGACTTTACCATCCATATCTTTTCCAACAGGTAAATCGAAAAGGTGTAAAATAGTAGGAGTAATATCTAATAAAGTAGCCCCATATATTCTTTCATCTTTTTGAATTCCATTGCCACTTATACAAAAAACGCCAAAAGGGTTATGGTCTAAAGCAGGAGCTGGTCCATATTTTGGCAATGCCGTTGACCTCATTTTGCCAGAGTGAAATCCATGATCTGAAGTAATGATTATTGTAGTATCTTTTCCTGCCAGTTCAACTAATCTTTCAAGCATCATATCTTGAAAAATATACATACCATCAATTACACCCTTGTATGTATTAAAATCAAAATCGGAAACTCCTTCTATTTGAGGGGGTTGAAATTTCATAAATCCGTGACAAACATGGTCAATGGCATCAAAATAAACAGCAGTAAAATCCCAGTCTGTATTTTCCATCAACCAAGTGGCTGCGGCTTGAATACTCGATGCTTCTGCAATAATTTTAGCGAGAGCAGATAAATGTTTGTCATTTTCTTGGTCAACTTGTGCTGCATTGGGGACAAAAGGTAATATATGAGCTGATGTAAGCTCTTTAGGATTAACTCTTAACCGACTCATTTCATTGATTAATTCAGGTGGATATACACTTCCTTGCGGTAATTGCCAACGTTTTTCCTCATCAGATTTTATTTTTTGAAAAAAATTTGAAACAATGGCTCCATTAATTGGCTCCGCAGGATGTGATGGCCACCATCCAATAATATTGCATTTTTTCCCTTGACTATTAAGGATATTCCAAATTGCTTTAACCTTTCTAGAAGTAACATTGACAGAGCGAACTCCGCCATCTGTTGGATTAGGCTCTATAAAACCGAGAATTCCATGTTTATCCGCTCTTTTACCAGTAGCTATTGATGTCCATAAAATCGGTGATAAAGGTGGGTCAAGGGTTGCAATATTACCCATTACGCCGTTATTAACAATTTTTTCAAGAGCAGGCATTTTTCCTGCATCTAAAAGAGGGTTAATAATTTTCCAATCAGCTGCATCCCAACCTATTAAAAGGACTTTGTTTTTTTTTGTTTCAGTCATTATCTTCAGTTGTTTGTTTTTCTTCCCCTTTTTTCCTATTATTCTGTGCAGCAATTCTAACTTTTCTCCATGCTTTTAAACCAATAGCACCATAAGCAAGCAAACCAAGTGCACCATCTTCAGGAATGTCTATTTTTACTTTTTCACCATTAATGTTTGCGTAAAGAACATTATCAATATTTGTTTTTTCAGAATTGTCATTCATTATTTAAATTTGTTTAATGGGAAATGTTAGGCTACTTTCAATTTTTTTAAATTAGATTTCACTAATTTATCTTCAGCATAATCAAGAGTTATCGTAATTTTTTTTACAGACTTGTCTGATGGGAGTTCAAACATTGCGTCTGTCATAATAAATTCGCAAATAGATCTCAGTCCTCTTGCACCTAATTTAAATTCAATGGCTTTATCAACGATTAATTCGAGAGCATCGTCTTCAAATGTTAATGCAATACCATCTATTTCAAAAAGTTTTGTATATTGCTTGATTAGTGAATTTTTTGGTTCTGTAAGAATTCGCCTCAAAGCACTTCTATCAAGTGGCTTTAAATAAGTAAGTATCGGTAATCTACCAACCAATTCAGGAATTAAACCGAATTTTTTTAAATCTTGTGGAGCGATATATTGAAGAATATTATCTTTATCAATATGTTCTCTTTCTTTATTCGATTCATAGCCTATTACATTTGTTTGTAAGCGAGAAGCAATTTTCTTTTCAATGCCATCAAAAGCTCCTCCACAAATAAATAAAATGTTTTGGGTATTTACTTGAATCATTTTTTGTTCTGGATGTTTTCTTCCACCTTGAGGAGGAACATTTATAACTGCCCCTTCTAATAGTTTCAAAAGAGCTTGTTGCACTCCTTCGCCTGAAACATCTCTTGTAATAGAAGGATTATCACTTTTACGTGCAATTTTATCAATTTCATCAATAAAAACAATGCCTTTTTCGGCAGCTTTCACATTATAATCAGATACTTGAAGCAATCTTGTTAGAACAGTTTCAACATCTTCACCTACATAACCAGCTTCAGTCAATACAGTAGCATCTGCTATACAGAAAGGAACTTTTAACATACGTGCAATTGTTCTAGCAAGTAATGTTTTGCCAGTTCCTGTTTCGCCAACCAAAATTACATTTGACTTTTCTATTTCAACATCATCATTGCTTTTTGATGTTAAGCTATTTATACGTTTATAATGATTATAAACCGCTACTGAAAGCACTTTTTTGGCATCATCTTGTCCTATAACATATTGGTCAAGATGATTTTTAATTTCAATAGGTTTTAGTAATTTAAAATCAGGTGTAGTATCCTTTTTTTTAGAAGCTTTTTCTTCTTCAATAATAGTATTGGCTTGTTCAACACATTTTTCGCAGATTTGTCCTTTTAAACCAGTAATTAATAATTCAACTTCATCTTTTGCTCTACCGCAAAAAGAACAGCTTGCTACTTCTTTAGACATTTTTTTCAAATAAATAACTTATTTCTTAACATTACTTAATAATTCATCAATCATTCCATATTCTTTTGCTTCCTCTGAGGTCATCCAGTAATCGCGGTCAGCATCTTTCCATATTTTATCGTAATCTTGCTTAGAATGGAAGGCAATAATTTCGTATAATTCTTTTTTTAATTTTTTAATTTCTTTGGCAGTAATTTCAATATCAGAGGCTTGACCTTCTGCTCCACCCATAGGTTGGTGAATTAATATTCTTGAATGTTTTAAAGCAGTTCTTTTTCCATCTTTGCCGGCACATAATAAAACTGCACCCATAGATGCTGCCATACCGGTGCATATTGTAGCTACATCTGGAGCAATATATTGCATAGTATCATATATTCCCAAGCCTGCATATACAGAACCTCCAGGAGTATTCAAATAAATTTGAATATCTTTTTTTGAATCAACTGATTCTAAAAAGAGTAACTGTGCTTGTATAATGTTTGCAACATAATCATCAATAGGAACGCCAAGAAAAATAATTCTATCCATCATCAAACGGGAGAAAACGTCCATTGTTGCAACATTTAACTGTCGTTCTTCGATAATGGTTGGAGAAATATAATTAGCGTAGATGGATGAATAGGAAGCATATTTATCTAAACTTAAGCTATTTATTTCTAAATGCTTGCTTGCATATTTTCTAAATTCATTGTTATTAGCCATAATAAAGTGTTTTTTAAATTATTTTTTGTTTTCTTTTTCAGATGCTAATTTAACAAATTCATTAATATCAATTTCTTTTTTATTTATTTTAATAGTTGTTTTAAAAATCTCAATCAATTTTTCATCAAATATTCGTTCATAAATTTTTTCTGATTCTTTTTTATCTTTTAGAATATTCATGGCTATTTCGTCCATACTTTCATCGCTTTGTGTTTCTTCTCCCTTTTTTATTTGATAGGGCTTAATGAATGTATTGATGATAAACTCTTTTGCTTCTTGTTCTTTTACTTCAATTTTGTTTTCAGTAACAAGATTGTTTTCAATCAATTGCCATTTTATTGACTTTGTATAATCTTCATATTCGTTTTCAATTTGTTCTTTTGTAAATTTGCCTTCATTCACTTCTAAAAGCCAACGTTTTAAAAACGCATCAGGTAATTGTAAATTTGCATGAGCAATAAGAGCAGCTACTACATCATTAAAATATATTTTATCTACTTGTACACCATAGTTTTTGCTCATATCTTCCTTCACTCTTGCCTTAAATTCTTCTTCATTTGTAATGGTATCTTTTCCGTAAAGCTTTTCAAACAATTCGCTATCTATAGGAGCAGGCGTTATTTTGCTTAATCCTATTACTTTAATTTGAAAATCAGTAGCAATAGTTTCTGCTTTTTCGGGAGAAATATTTAATTTATAGGCAATTTCTTTAGCATCTTCAAATAGTTTTAAAAGATTAACTTTTAAAGTATCATCTTTCTTGAGTTCAATCAGGGTCTTTTGTAATTTTTTATCTTTAATTTTATCTAAATAAATAAAAGAACTATGTTTAATTCCATTTTCTATAATATTTCCATCAACATCCAGTTCAGAAAATTCAGCATAAATCATACATTCTTCGTCAGCAACTTCGGGAGTTTCATATTTACCATATCTTTTTTGAAGATCGCTGATACTTTTTTCAAAATCTGTATCATTAATTTTAATAGAATAATAGGGAATTGCTGGTATTTCAGCAAAATTTAGATTAATTTTAGGTGCTAAACCTAAATCATAATAAAACTCGAAACTTTGTTGGTTATCCCAATCAATACCATCATTTTTATCGTGCTGAGGTAAAGGATTTCCGAGAGTTTCAATTTTATTTTCTTCGAGATAATTATGAAGAGAATCAACTAATATTTTATTGATTTCTTCTGCCATTACAGAATGACCTACCATTTTTTTTATCATACCAAATGGCACTTTACCAGATCTAAATCCTGGAATATTTGCTTTTTTCTGATAGTCTTTTAATGATTTCTCAACTTTCTCCTGATAATCTTCATGTTCGAGTTGAATTTTTATGGTTGCGGTTAATTCGCTTGTTGTTTCTTTTGTAATATTCATTTAATAAAATGTTTAACAGGTTTAATAAAATAACCCCGCAGTGAACTGATTGTTATTCCTTTCATTTTACGGGGTATGTTGCTAAATAACTTAATAATTTTGTGCGGATGAAGGGACTCGAACCCATACACCTTTCGGCACTAGATTCTAAGTCTAGCGCGGCTACCAATTACGCCACATCCGCAAAGGTTTTATTTTTGGTTTGCAAAGATAACTTTTTTTTATTATATCTATAATATTTTTTAACCTTTTTTAAAGAATAGAAATTGTATTTTTGCTAAAAATTAAAACACAAAATCATGCTCAACCCAATTTTGGATCACCGATCTATACGAAAATACAAAAGCAATCCAATCCCAGAAAACATTTTAAATAATATACTTGAAGCTGGTTTTCGCGCTTCTACCACAGGAAATATGCAAGTATATAGCATTATTGTTACTAAGGATGCTGATAAAAGGAAACAACTATGTGGTATTCATTTTAATCAGAAAATGGTTGAGGAAGCTCCTATTGTACTTACTTTTTGTGCTGATTTTAACAGATTTAATAAATGGTGTGAGCTAAGACAAACAAAACCAGGATATGATAATTTTTTATCTTTTTTTACTGCAGCAATTGATGCCTTACTTGCTGCTCAAAACGTTGCAATAGCTGCAGAAACTAATGGGTTAGGCATTTGTTACATTGGTACAACTACCTATCAAGCAGACAAACTTATTGATTTCTTTAAATGTCCTAAAGGAGTTATTCCTATAACCACATTAGTTATTGGATATCCAAATGAAACACCTGAATTAACTGACCGATTGCCTTATCAAGGGATTGTTCATAATGAAATATATACTGATTATAGCTCAGATAGTATTGATGAAATATATAAAACAAAAGAATCGCTTCCACAAACAGCGGAATTACTTAAAATAAATCAACTTGATAATCTTGCACAAATCTTTACCCAGAAAAGATATACTAAAAAAGATAATATTCTGTTTTCTGAGCTGTTTTTGAAGGCAATACAACAACAAGGATTTATGAATAACAAATAAATGGCAAGGTTTTTGTAATTTTACATTCCATTCGTAATTTAACTATTAACTTTAGTAATTATGTTCATTTCAAAACAAAACACGCCAAGCTGGCTGGTATTAATTATTGACTTAATTATTTGTTTTTTTTCAATAATACTGGCTTATCTTCTTCGTTTTAATTTTCATATTCCACCCATAGAAATAAACTCCTTACCTAAAGTTGTAACTTTTGTGCTATTTGTTAGGGGTGGAAGTTTTATGTTTTCAAATATTCACATGAGTATTTTGAAATATACCAGCACCAAAGATGCTGTACGTATCTTTTTTACTATAGCTTTCGGAAGTTTAATATTTGTTATAGCAAATTTTATTTCTTTTTATGCATTAAACGCAAGCCACGTAATCCCTTTTTCAATCATTGTAATTGATTTTATTACTACAATATTGGTAATTACAGCATATCGTTTAGTCTTTAAAATTATTTACTTAGAAATGTATATCCCTTCAAAAGCTAAAACCAATGTAATTATTTTTGGTGCTGGCGAATCTGGATTTATTACCAAAAGAGCCTTAGATAGAGATGCTGGTACAAAATACAAAGTAATTGCATTTATTGATGAAGACAACAAAAAAATTGGTAAAACTGTGGAAGGAACCTCTGTATATGCCTACGAGGAACTTGAAAAATTGCTTGATACCAATAATATTGCTCATGTAATTCTTGCCGTTCAAAATCTCAATCCTGTCAAAAAGAAAGAAATTATTGAACTATGTTTGACCTACAATACTAAAGTTTTGAATGTTCCTCCAGTGAGCAAATGGATTAATGGAGAATTAAGTTTCAAACAAATAAAAAAGATTAATATTGAGGATTTGCTTGAAAGAGATGTTATTAAATTGGATGAAAAGGCTATACGTAAACAAATACTTGGGAAAAATGTACTCATTACTGGTGCTGCTGGCTCCATAGGAAGTGAATTGGCTCGGCAAATTGCCAAGTTTTCACCTAACAAAATTATTCTTTTAGACCAAGCTGAAACTCCTTTATATCACATAGAACTTGAATTGTCCGAAAAATTTGATGATGCTTTTTTTGATGTTGTAATAGGTGATATTCGAAATCGAAATAGAATGGAGAAATTGTTTCAAACATACGCTCCCCAAATAGTTTATCATGCTGCTGCTTATAAACACGTGCCAATGATGGAGAACAATCCTTCGGAAGCTCTTCTAACCAACATTGAAGGTACTAAATTAATAGCAGATTTATCTATTGAATTCAATGTTGAAAAATTTGTGATGATATCAACAGATAAAGCTGTTAATCCCACAAGTGTGATGGGAGCATCCAAACGAATTGCCGAAATTTATACTCAATCCTTAAATATAAAGAATAAAACCAAATTTATTACCACCCGTTTTGGAAATGTTTTAGGTTCAAATGGCTCTGTAATCCCTCTTTTCAAAAATCAAATTGACAAAGGTGGTCCTATTACTATCACACATCCCGATATAACTCGATTTTTTATGACAATTCCAGAAGCTTGCCAACTCGTTTTGGAAGCTGGAGCGATGGGAAAAGGTGGAGAAATATTTATCTTTGATATGGGAAAGTCTGTAAAAATAGTTGACTTGGCTAAAAAAATGGTTAAACTTTCTGGTTTAACTTTGGGAAGGGATATTCAAATTGTATTTACGGGCTTACGACCTGGTGAAAAATTATACGAAGAACTTTTAAATCAACAAGAAAACACTATTGCAACACATCATCCTCAAATAATGATTGCTAAAATTAAAGAATACGATTATGAATATATCAATAACGAGATGAATGAATTATTAAAATTGTTTCCTATTCAAAATAATATCGAAATTGTTAGAAAGATGAAACATATTGTTCCAGAATTTATTAGCAATCATTCAGAATATGAAAAAATTGACCTTCATATAGTTTAGTATTCTGTAAATAGTCTCTTTACTTTTTCTGCAAAGAAATTAGCTCCTTATAATGCCAATCTTGGTTTAATTATTTTTTCTTTATATCGCTAATTATAGGATAGTGATCTGATAAATTGTTATGTATTGTTTGAAAAGCAAGTGATTTGAATTCGTTGCTATAAAAAATATAGTCAATACGAAAAGTGGGTAATAAACCAATGTATGTTTGACCAAAACCACGACCACTTTCAACAAAAGAATCTATTAAACGTGAGGATACAAGATGATATACGTATGAAGTAGGAGTATCATTAAAATCGCCACATAAAATAATTGGATATTTGCACTTATCAATGCTATTAGCAACCAATCTTGCCTGAGGCGCACGTTTAATAAAAGCATTTTTTAATCGCTTCAATAATCTTACTGATTTTTCTTTCAACTCAACTTTATTGCCTTCTGGTTTATTTATATGACTTAAATCTTCTGCAAGATCAATATCTTCTTTGCTCAATTTTATTGATTCAAAATGTACATTGTAAATTCTTACTGTATCTTTATTGATAATTACATCAGAGAATATGCAAACATTATTTGTTTTTGGTGTAAAAATAATTTTTCCTTTATGTATAATTGGATATTTACTAAAAGTAGCAACTCCAAATTTATTAACACTTTTGGGGTCATTCGTATATTCCGTTTGAAAATAAATTGCTTTTTGAAACTTAATAAGGGTATCGAGTGTTGAAAACTTACCCGTTGCATCATAACAAAACTCTTGAAAGCAAATTATATTGGCAGATTCCTTTTTTATTAAATCAAATATTTTGTTTCTTTTTTCAAAATTCAGTTCCCAGCCTTTTTTATAATTGTATAAATCAAAATTTCTAACATTATAAGATATTACCTTTATTAATTGTGTTGTATCTACCTTTTTCATTGATTTATGAACACCAATAAGACTTCTTAGATGTATCCATCCAATAAGAATTATAAGTAGAGGGATTATAAAGTATAATTTTCTTAATAAAAGCCAATAAAGGAAAAATAAAAGATTAATCAATAGCAAAAAAGGATAGCTAATACCAAAAAAAGCGACAATCCATATTTTATCTGGGCTAATAAAACTTGCTAAATAGGATAGAATAAGGGATAACCCAAAAACGAAGGTTAAAAATACTATTAATATTCTAAAAAAACTACTTTTCTTTGATTTTTGATTATTAGAACCTGCCATTTATTAGATATTTAACTGCAAAAGTAAGTAAAATATAGAATTATTATTTTTAAAATCTTAATTAATGTGTTCGCTAATATTGATATATTTGTTGATTTTGTTGAAAATTATAAATATGAAAAAGCTATTCCTTAACCTATTAGTTATATTCATCTGCAGTGTTGTAAGCTCTGCACAAACAGCCCCTACCAAATATTGGATTAAATTTAAGGATAAAAACAATTCACCTTATTCAATTTCAATTCCTGCCGCATTTCTTTCTTCCAAATCTATTGAGCGTAGAATAAAACAAGGCATTACCATTCAAGAAAATGATTTACCTGTCAATTCATGGTATATAGATAGCGTGCAAAATACAGGTGCAAAAGTTTTAACAAAATCAAAATGGTTCAATGCGGTTACCATTTCTACAACTGATACATCTGTAATTAATAAAATAATGAAATTCCCTTTTGTTGTTAATGTTGAAAAAGTTACTAAATACAAAAAGAAAAATATTGAAAAGGATATAGATATTGATTTTTCAGAAAACAATGCAAAGAAAAATGAAGAAAAAAAGGACCAAAAAGACCTTAGCACATCGCAAGAATACCATTATGGCAAAGGTAAAAATCAAATAGAAATGCTTGGGGGAATTTATATGCACAATCATGGCTATAGAGGCGAAGGAATGACGATTGCTGTAATTGATGGTGGCTTTTATAAAGTAGATAAATTAAGTATATTCGACAGTTTGTGGATAAATAAGCAAATATTAGGCTATAAAGATTTTGTAAGTCCTAATGGCAATGTGTTTAACGAAGCAACACACGGAATGTCTGTTTTATCAACAATGGGAGGCAATTTGCCAGGACAATTGGTTGGAACTGCTCCTAAAGCAAATTATTGGTTACTTCGCTCTGAGGATACCAATTCCGAGTTCCCAGTTGAAGAAGACAACTGGGTTGCTGCTGCTGAATTTGCTGATAGTGTAGGAGTAGATGTAATCAACTCTTCCTTAGGATATACAGAATTTGATAATGGATATTTGAGCCACACCTATGCTGATATGAATGGAAATACTTGCAGAGTTACAATTGGAGCCGATTTAGCTGTTAGCAAAGGAATGATTGTGGTGAATAGTGCTGGTAATTCTGGCAATGATAATTGGAAATATATTGGTGCACCTGCAGATGGTGATAGTGTGCTTACTATTGGTGCAGTTGATCCAACCGGAGATTATGCAGCGTTTAGCTCTATTGGTCCTTCTCACGATGGTCGTGTGAAACCCGATGTCGTTGCTCAAGGTCTAAACACGTATGTGGTTAGTTCCAATGGCAGTGTGTATACTTCCAATGGTACCTCTTTTTCTTCACCTGTAATGGCAGGAATGGTAGCCTGTTTATGGCAAGCAAATCCTAATAAGAAAAATACTGAAATTCTTGATGCCATTAGAAAAAGTGCTTCTCAATATAATGAACCCGACATTTATTTGGGTTATGGAATTCCCAATTTTCCTGTTGCCAATAAAATACTTTCAGAATTTAACACTTGTTGCAAACCAAGTGAAAATTCTTTTAACTTATTCCCAAACCCTTTCACTAACGATTTAATTGTTGTTTTAAATGTGATGAACAATGATAAAGCAAATATTGAATTGATTGATATTAAAGGAAAGTTGGTGTTTAGCCAAGAAAATTATGTTTTACATAAAGGTTGCAATTATATAATTTTAGACACCCTCAATAAAATCAACAAAGGGAGCTATATTGTGCGAATAAGAACATTTGTGAATGGCAATTCTTTTTCGCATAAAGTGATAAAATCATAGAAGGAATTATTGTTATAAAGTTAACAATTTATTTAGAATTTAGCACATTATCATAGATAGTAAAAAAAGATTTTCCAATAACCTTTTTGCTGAAATTATCTACTGCATACGCTCTAATTTTATGGGGATTATAGCTTGAGTAATTGGAAAGCATAAAATCAAGTTTTTCGATAAAAGCATTTTCGTCTCCAGCTTCTATTAAAATTCCTCTTTCTTCGTTTAAGTGTTCTTTTATTCCACCTACATTAGTAGATAAAACAGGAAGACCGCAAGCAAAAGCTTCCACCATAATTACAGGTAGATTTTCATAATTGCTAAACAATACCAAAAAATCTGCAGAGTTGAAAAAATCAATTAATGCTTGTCCCTCCAATAAACCATCAAAGAATACAAAAGTATCTTTTACCCCTAATTCTTGGGCATAATTTTCTAGTCTTTTCTTGTCAATTCCATCACCAACCAATCTTAGCTCGAAATCTTGTCTTTTTAATGAAAGTTTCTGAACCGAACGTATTATTCCAGCAATGTTTTTAGAAGCTTCTTCAAAACAAGAAACATGTAAAATTCTTATTTTAGTGATTTTCTTAGTGTTTTCAGAAGGAAAAAATTTATCAACATCTACCACGTTGGGTATTACAAAATAATTATTGTTTTTTAATTTATTTGTTTTCATTGCTTCCATCAAATGCATGGTTACGGTTGTAATAGAATTTGCTTTATTAACAACAAATTTTGTAATTAGTTTTCTTAAAAAACCAGAATAACTGCCAGAATTATCAAAATATTTGCTCCAATGTTCCGTAATAATATAGGGAATTTTTTTAGTTATTTTTAAATATAATGCTATTAATCCAGTTCTAGCAAGGATGTTCACATGAATAATGTCTGGCTTGAAGTTTTGTTTTTTTATGATTTTCCATCCTATATAATAGGCTTTTAGAAAATTTAAAACATTGAAAACTTTTCCAAAACCTAAAAAACCAGGTCTCTTTTTATAATAAATAATAATTGTTTCAATACCATTTAATTCAAATTGGCTTATTTCAAATTCTTTTCCTTTAAGGTTTATATCCTCTTGTACATATAGAACAGCTACTTCGCAATACAAACCAACCGCTTCTGCATGACGCTGAACGAAAATACCATACATTGGGTCGTTTTTATGAGGATACCAGCGTGAAAGGAATAAAACTTTATATTTTGAAGGATTGGTGTTCATTTATTAAATTTATATTTGAAAAATGGAAAAGGTTTGAAAAAAAAAATGATTTTTAATTATGCAAAGCTAATAGTTTTTATCACTTCAAATCGTTTGTTTCTACAAATATAGTATATCTTTGCAACTAAATAATAAAGACTAAATAGTTGGAATTACCAATACAAACATTGAATGTTTAAAAATATTATTACCACTATCGGCTCCAAACTTCTTCTTGCAATAATGAGTTTTGCGATTGTTACCATTACTTCTAACAATCTCGGCTCTGAAAAATATGGTTATATAAGCTTAATTATTTTAGGAATTACGATGGTTCAAATGGTGAATAACTTTGTGGGTGGACCTGCTTTAGTTTATTTGATACCACGCTATAATTTATTTAAAATATTTGTTCCTTCTTATTTATGGGCTTTCATTTCTGCAATTACCGTTACTTTTATCCTACATTTATTCAATTTAATACCTCGCCAATATAGTATTCATATTTTATGCTTATCGTTCATAAGTTCTATAAACTCAATCAATCAGATTATATTGTTGGGCAAAGAACGAATTAATAAATATAATCTTGTAACCACGATTCAATTGGCATGTATGCTTTTATCACTTTCCTTATTTTTCTTGTTTTTTAAACAAAAAAATATTGAATCCTTTATTTTTTCTCTTTATGTGCAATTTGTTTCTGGTGCTATCATTGGATATTTTTTTATTCGCAAGGATATTTCGAAAGCAGATAATCTGAAGAGCAATGCGGTAGTAAAAGAAATTCTTAGATATGGCTCTTATGTTCAAGTTGCCAATATTGTTCAATTTATGAATTATCGCTTAAGTTATTTTATTATTGATTTTTATGCAGGTAAAGCAATGTTGGGTATTTATACCGTAGGAGTTCAATTGGCAGAAGGTTTGTGGTTGATTGGAAACAGTCTCTCTTTAGTTCAGTACTCTAAAATTTCAAACTCTAAAGACCCTCATTTTGCTAAAATATTTAGTATTCAATTGCTCAAAGTAAGCACCTTGGCTACACTTCTATTAATTATCCCTGTTTATGTTCTACCAACCAGTTTTTTTCAATTTGTATTCGGCTCAGATTTCAATCAAGTAAAAGAAGTATTTATTTATATGAGCCCTGGAATTCTCTCAATTGCAGGAAGTTTGATGTTTAGTCATTACTTTTCTGGATTAGGAAAGCATTATTTAAATACCATTGCTTCTACTATTGGATTGGTATTCACTTTTATTGCAGGTTTTATCTTAATTCCAAGAATAGGGCTATATGGGGCTGCAATTACTGCTTCAATCTCTTATTTTACAATGGTTGTATTTCAATTGATACTGTTTTTAAAGCTATCAAAAACTAAAATGTCTGAGTTGCTTATTAATAAAGATGATATTGCATTGGCATCAAAGAAAATCAAAGAAATATATATTGCTATTCGAAATAAAAGGTTTCAAAATCAATAAATACAAAAATTATAAAGCAAAATTGCTTTCACTTCCCTCATTTTTAGTTTTCCTTTTTATTAAATTGTTAATTTTGCAAATATAATATTGATTTAAAATCAATACTAACTAATTTTTATGTGTGGAATTGCTGGTTTAGTTTGCTTATCAAAAAATGATCATATTCAGTCTATCATTGCTTCAATGACCAATAGCATTAAGCATAGAGGACCAGATGATGAAGGCTTTGTTTTTTTTAAAAGTGATATTTCTCAAACTGCAGGAGCCAACGATACTGCCAAAAACTCATGGAATGCACCTTTCCCTTATTGTCCTTCAAAGAGCATAGATGAATTAAATGATAATTACCGAATAGCTTTTGGTCATAGGCGATTGTCGGTAATTGACTTATCGGAAGCTGGGCATCAGCCAATGTGCAACGAAAATAAAAACATTTGGATAACTTGTAATGGCGAAATATATAATTACATTGAACTAAGAGAAGAACTGAAAACTAAAAACAATCAATTTTGTTCTAATAGCGATATCGAAGTTTTGCTAAAAGCTTATCAAACTTGGGGAATTAATTGTTTAGATAAGCTAAATGGCATGTGGTCTTTTGTGATTTACGATGAGCAAAAACAAATTCTATTTGGTTCTCGCGATAGATTTGGTGTAAAACCAATGTATTATACCCTAAATGATGATTTTTTTGCCTTTGCTTCAGAACAAAAAGCATTGCTTTGCCTTCCTAATAATGATTTTGGTGTTAATTATTCTGCAGTGTTCGAGCATTTGTATATGAGTAAAATTGAAAGCAAGCCCGAAGGCTTCTACAAAAACATATTTGAACTATTGCCTTCGCATTATTTTGTTTTCGATTTGAAAGAAAATAAATTGAACATCAAGAGATACTACACACTTCAGTATAATAATCAATATGAGCGTTTCGACCAGCAAACATTCGACAAGTACGCACAAGAGATTAAAGAAAAAATTCACAATGCCATTGAAATTAGATTGCGTTCAGACGTAAACGTTGGATTTTGTTTGAGTGGCGGAATTGATAGCTCCAGCATTATTAGTGTTGCTCAACAAATAAACAAAGCAAATTCGTTAAAACAACTCAGTGGTCAATTAACAGCATTTACTGCCGTTAATAACTCTAAGGAATTTGACGAATCGCATTGGGCGAAAATAGTAGTTAATGATTTAAATATAAAGCAACATCAAGTTTATTGCAAACCACAATCTATATTGCAAGATCTCGAACAAATGATTTATCATCAAGATATTCCGCTCTTTTCAACAAGTACTTATGCACAAAGTAAAGTAATGCAAGCGGCTAAAGAAAATAATATTACTATATTGATGGATGGACAAGGGGGAGATGAATTGTTTTCGGGTTATCCGGTTTTTTATTCTTCTTTTTATATTGATTTAATAAGACATTTTAAAATAAACAGTTTCTTTAATGAGCTTGGAAGTATCTCCAATTCGCCTACTTCTAAATCGATATTCTTTAAATCGCTTGTTAAAATAGGATTAGATAAAGTGATTTCTAATAGAATGGCTTCAATAATTGCTAAATCGTTTAAACAAGAATCTCAATTCTTCAATACTGCATTCTTAAATGAGAATAGACATTTGATGAGTCTCTCCAATGAATATAGTGCGAAACCGATGAACGAATTGTTGCACCAATATTGCACAGGGTATTATTTGAAACACCTTTTGCGATGGGAAGACCGTTGTTCGATGCAATATTCTATAGAATCGAGAACTCCTTTTGCAGATGACCTGCCACTTATCGAACTTTTGTTTTCTATTCCTGCAAATTATAAAATTCATAATGGCTGGAGCAAATTGCTTTTAAGAGAATCACTGAAAGGAATTATTCCCGAACCTATCAGAACAAGAAAAGATAAGCTTGGCTTTTCAACACCGCAATATCAATGGCTAAAAGAGATTAACGCTGCTATAAAAATCAATATTAAAGAGCTCGCTATTTATGATGACTATAAGATTGTGAATACAGAAAAGATGTTTAAGAATTGGGATGCCATCTTTTCTAATTCTCACTCCGCTAAATCGGCTGATTTTATTTGGCGATATTTAAATTTTTTACTTTGGAAAAAAACCTTTTTCAATAAATAATCAAGTTTTTCAGTTTATTGGAGAGCAGCAAGCCTAAATAATTTCTTAGGTATCTGTATATTTCAAAAATAATGTGTACGTTTGTCATTCTAAATTAATTACTAAAAAGCTTATTAATGAACAAAAGAAGTATTTATCAACCCATATTTTATTCGCTTTTATTGATCGTAGGATTATTTTTGGGTATGTTTTTGTCGGGCAACAAGTCGGCGAATCCTTTTCTATCAAAAAAATACACTGCTTACGAAAAAATAAATGATGTATTAAACTATATCCATAATTCTTATGTTGATACTGTGAATAATGATAAAATTGCAGATGAAGCCATCAATAGTCTTTTGCAGAGCCTTGACCCGCATTCTTACTATATTGCAGCTTCCGAATTTAATGAAGTGAACGACCCTTTAGAAGGTAGCTTTGAAGGTATTGGGGTTGAATTTAGAATTATTAAAGATACTATTGTTGTTATTAATACCGTTGCAGGTGGTCCATCGGAAGAAAAAGGCATAAAAGCAGGTGATAGAATTGTGAAGGTGGATGATACAATCGTTGCTGGTGTTAAAATTACCAACAAACAAGTAATGAAAAAACTGAAAGGCAAAGGTGGAACAAAAGTGAAAATAGGTATTCTCAGACAAGGCTTTAAAAACCTTATTGATTTTACCGTTACCCGCGGCAAAATACCAACATATAGCATTGACATTGCTTTTAAACCTACCAAAGATATAGGTTATATTAAAATTAGTAAGTTTTCTGCTACTACTGCTGAAGAATTTTCGGATGCACTAAAGAATCTTACCAACAAAGGAATGAAGAAATTAATATTAGACCTAAGAGGCAACGGTGGTGGATATTTAGATGCAGCTATTACGCTTGCTGATGAGTTTTTATCGAAGAATAAACTAATTGTTTACACCGAAGGTATTCATAAAAAAAAGAAAGACTATTATTCTACCAGCGAAGGTTCTTTTGAAAGCAATGATTTAATGGTATTGGTTGATGAATTTTCTGCTTCAGCAAGCGAGATTCTTGCTGGTGCCATTCAGGATAATGATAGAGGTTTAATCATTGGAAGACGCTCCTTTGGAAAAGGACTAGTACAAGAGCAATTGCAATTAAGCGATGGTTCTGCTATTCGTTTAACGGTGGCACGTTATCATACGCCTTCGGGTAGATGCATTCAAAACAATTATTCTAAAGGGGTTGATGATTACTATAATGATTTTTACAATCGCTTTATAGATGGTGAAATGGAAAGCCAAGATAGTATCCACTTTGCTGACTCATTAAAATATAAAACTATCAAGGGTAGAACTGTTTATGATGGTGGTGGCATTATGCCCGATATATTTATTGCGATAGATAAAGAGGAACGCACCATACTCTATGCTGAATTGATAAACAAAGGATTAATCTATCAATTTGCTTTCGATTATAGCGATAAAAACAGAAAACAATTTATGCAATATAAGAATGCCATTGGTTTTATCAATAATTATCAAGTTACAGATGCTGTTTTGGACGATTTAATAAAATATGCCGAAAAAAATGCGGTAAAATATAAAAAAGAAGATTTTGAGAAATCAAAGAACCTAATTAAACTGCAATTGAAAGCTTATATTGGGCGAAATATATTTAAAGATGAAGCTTTTTATCCCATTATTTTATCAAACGATAAGGCATTTTTAAAAGCCATTGAATTACTAAATAGCAATAAGCCATTGTTGTAATTATTGATATAGTAACAGGATTGACCTTTTTTGTTCATTTGGTAAAAAAAACAACATATAACGTATAACCTTTTTTAATTTAGGCTTTTAGCTGAATAGAATAGCCCATTTGGACTTTAATAGCAATAGATATTAATTACCACCAAAGCAAAGTGCCTGCCCGTAGGGCATTAACCTATCTCCAATATTTTTTTACAGAACCAAAAACAAAGACTTTTTAATAATTTTATTTTGAATTTCAAAAAAGTATTAATTTTGTAATTCTAAACTTAAAAACAAATTATTATGTATAATTCTAGCAATAGTTTTAATAATTTCACACAAGACCAATACGAAAGTGTAAGCGTTTCTCGCACCTTTGTTGCCAGCGTTTTTTCTTGGATGTTTGCTGCTTTAGCAATTACTGCAATTTTTGCATATTACTTCAGCACCAGTGAAACATTTTTAAATTTGATGTTTACCTCATCTGCTGGAAGAGTGGGCATGAGCACACTTGGCTGGGTAATTATGTTTGCACCACTTGGATTTGTTTTATTAATGTCCTTTGGTTACAATCGTTTATCGGGGACCGCATTAACTTTGCTTTTCATAATATATTCTATTATTATGGGAATGAGCTTAAGTTTTATTTTTCTCGTTTATTCTTTAGGTTCTATATATCTTACTTTTGCAATAACAGCAGGCACTTTCGGTGTAATGGCAGTTTTAGGTTACACTACCAAAATTGATTTAACAAAATTTGGTTCCATTATGCTGATGGGATTAATTGGTATCATTATTGCTAGTTTAGTAAACTTTTTCTTAAAAAGTGAAATGATGAGTTACATTATTAGCGTTATTGGGGTACTCGTTTTCACTGGCTTAACGGCGTATGACGTTCAGAAAATCAAAAGAATTGGAGCAAGTATTGAATTGGGTAGCGAATCTGCTAAAAAAATGGCGATTATGGGAGCATTAACGCTCTATCTTGATTTTATTAACTTGTTTTTGTTTTTGCTTCGCTTGTTTGGTGGCAGAAAATAAACAATTCCAATTTTATCTATTTTATTAAATAAAATTTATTTATGAAGAAAGCGTATGTATTTCCCGGACAGGGAGCACAATTTATTGGTATGGGTAAAGATTTGTATGAAAAATCTTCTTTAGCCAAAGAATTATTCGAAAAAGCAAACCAAATATTAGGTTTTCGTATCACCGATATTATGTTTTCTGGAACTGAAGAGGAGCTAAGACAAACAAAAGTTACGCAACCAGCAATATTTTTACATTCAGTTATTTTAGCCCAAACACTTGGCGAAAGTTTTAAACCAGATATGGTTGCTGGTCATTCTCTCGGTGAGTTTTCTGCTTTGGTTGCCAATAAATCATTAACTTTTGAAGATGGATTACGCCTGGTTTCTAAACGAGCTATGGCAATGCAGAAGGCTTGCGAAGCACAACCCTCCACTATGGCTGCTATTTTAGGTATTGACGATGATAAAGTGGTTGAAATTTGCAAATCTATCACCGATGAAGTTGTTGTTGCAGCTAATTTCAATTGTCCAGGGCAATTAGTTATCTCAGGTTCGATGAAAGGTATTGAAATTGCTTGCGAAAAAATTAAAGCTGCAGGTGCAAAACGCGCATTACCCCTAAAAGTTGGTGGTGCGTTCCATTCTCCTTTAATGGAATCTGCTCGTATTGAACTTGCTGAAGCTATAAACTCAACAAAATTTAATTCACCTATTTGCCCTATCTATCAAAATGTAAACGGAAAAGCAACTTCCAATACTGAAGAAATAAAAAATAATTTAATTTCTCAACTTACTTCTCCTGTTAAATGGACCCAAACTATGGTTAACATGATTGCTGATGGTGCTACAAATTTTATTGAAGTTGGTCCTGGAAATGTTTTACAAGGATTAGTAAAAAAAGTAAATAACTCTATTGAAGCAATCAGTGCCTAATTATATTTTTAAAATAATAAAGTTCATTTAATTTGCGGAACTCATCAACCTCCGCTAATTAAATGAATTACCATTACATTATCTCCCTCTTTTATGATAGCTTGATCATATTCATCTTTTTTGATAATTTTATCATTAATTTTTATTACTAGCATTTTAAAAACAAAATTTTTTGCTTTAAGCAATTCTGAAACACTATATTGAGAAACAAATTCAAATTCTTCTTCGTTATTATTGAGGATTATTTTCATAAGCAAATTAATCATTTATTTGTTTTGATTTTATTACAAAATTAATACTTTAGGCGAATAATAATTGAAAAAAAGAATTGAAATTTAAAGGAACATGCTGTTAAAATTAGTTAATTCAATAAAAATTCAATTTTATAAATTAACTTTGCAAATGAGAAAAATTATTTATACGCTATTAAATTATAATGGACATTTTAACCATCAAACTTAGGTTTGGAATAATAGGTAATTCTCTTTTACTTGATAGAGCTATTGATGTAGCTCGCCAAGTGGCACCAACAGAGATTACAGTCTTTATTACAGGCGAAAGTGGTACAGGCAAAGAAGTATTCCCTAAGATAATTCATCAATTAAGTGCAAGGAAACATGGACCATATATAGCAGTTAATTGTGGAGCCATTCCAGAAGGTACTATTGATTCAGAATTATTTGGACACGAAAAAGGTTCTTTTACTGGTGCCCACGAAGCAAGAAAGGGATATTTTGAGGTCGTAGATGGTGGAACTATATTCTTAGATGAAGTTGCCGAATTGCCATTGTCAACACAGGTTCGATTACTAAGAGTTTTAGAAACTGGAGAATTTATGAAGGTTGGTTCTTCTAATGTTATTAAAACCAATGTTAGAGTGGTGGCTGCTACTAATATAAATGTAAATGAAGCTATAAAAAATGGTAAATTTAGAGAAGACCTTTATTATCGTTTAAATACCGTGCCAATCGTTATTCCTCCTTTACGCGAAAGGAAAGAAGATATTGTTCTGCTTTTTAGAAAATTTGCTACTGACTTTGCCGAAAAATATAGAATGCCAGCATTACAATTAGATGAAGATTCTCAAAGAATCCTTAATAACTATAGCTGGCCCGGCAACATTCGTCAACTTAAAAATCTTACAGAACAAATTTCAATTATAGAAAAAAGCCGCTTAATTACTGGAGATATCATCAGAAAATATTTACCAGAAAGCAATTCAACCGACTTGCCAGTTCTTCTTAAACGTGAAACGCCTTTGGGTGAACATTCAGAAAGAGATATTCTTTATAAAATCCTTTTTGATATGAAACAAGACATTACTGATTTAAAAAAATTAGTAATTGAAATAATTGAAACAGATGATAAAAAAGAATTTTTCCCCGAAAACAAAGAACATATTCTTGAAAAACTGTATCAAGATATTGAACCTGTTATAACAAATAATATTCATAAAGAGAAAAAACCAAATAAGGTTAACTTTGACGAAATAGAAGATACTGAAGAATATATTGAAGAAAACCTTTCTTTAGAAAAAAAAGAAAAAGACGTTATTATTAAAGCTCTTGATAAACATAAAGGAAGAAAAAGAAATGCAGCCAAAGAGCTTGGTATATCAGAAAGAACTCTTTACCGTAAACTCAAAGAATACAACCTCGAAGAACAATGAAAAAACTTATATTTATTCTTTTAACGCTGTTTTTTTTATTTTATTTAACTGCTTGTCATATTTATTCTTTTACTGGTGCCTCTATTCCTCCTGAAGTTAAAACCTTTTCGGTAAAATATTTTCCTAACTTAGCTACATTAGGACCGCCAACTCTAAGCCAAACATTTACAGAATCTCTAAAAGATAGATTTCTTAGTCAAACCAGCCTCAAAATGGTTTCTAAAGGAGGCGATTTAAGCATTGAAGGAAACATATCTAACTTTTCTACTTCACCTACTGCTATTTCCGCTGATAAAGCCCAAAAAAATAGATTGTCGGTAACTGTTTACGTTAAGTTTTCAAATAAATTCAATGAAAAACAAGATTTTGAAACTTCTTTCACAAGATATAGC
>MNXO01000159.1 GCA_001872995.1 Bacteroidetes bacterium CG2_30_32_10
AGAAATGAAGAATATTAAGTAGTGTTAATTTTTGTTAAATTATCGACTGTAATTGGGTGATTCTCTTGTTATAGTAACATCATGTGGATGACTTTCTTTGATACTGGAGTTTGTAATACGTATAAACTTTGCTTCCTGAAGTTTTTTTATTGTTGCAGCTCCACAATATCCCATTCCTGCCTTTAATCCACCAGAGAGTTGATGAATAACTTCAGATAAATTGCCTTTGTATGGAACTCTGCCAACAATACCTTCGGGAACTAATTTGCTATTATCATCTTCGTTTTCTTGAAAATATCTATCTTTTGAGCCCATTTGCATTGCTTCAACAGAGCCCATACCTCTGTATAATTTGTATTTTCTGCCCTCATAGATAATGGTTTCACCAGGTGCCTCATCAACTCCGGCAAATAAAGAACCAGCCATAATTGTATCTGCTCCAGCAGCAATAGCTTTCGCAATATCGCCAGAAAACCTAATACCACCATCAGCAATTATCGGTAAGTCAGTTCCTTTTAAACCTTGAGCAACATTATAAATTGCTTGTAATTGTGGAACGCCAACACCAGCTATAATTCTAGTAGTACATATTGAACCTGGTCCAATTCCAACTTTCACTGCATCTGCTCCAGCCTTTGCCAAGTCTTTTGCTGCCTCTGCTGTAGCTATATTTCCGATAACTAATTCAATTTCTGGATAAATTTTTTTAATTGTTTTTGTAGCTTCAATAACATTTTTAGTGTGTCCATGTGCCGTATCAATAACAATAGCATCTACTCCCGATTTAACAAGAGACGAAACTCTATCTAACCAATCGTTAGATATGCCAACAGCTGCTGCTACCATTAACCTTCCACGTTTATCTTTGCAAGCATTTGGTCTATCTTTAATTTTAATGATATCTCTATAAGTAATAAGTCCAATAAGCTTATTTTGATTATCTATTACTGGAAGTTTCTCAATTTTATGTTCCTGTAGTATATCTGCAGCTTTTTCAAAGTCTGTTATTTCATTGGTAGTAATTAAATTATCTTTAGTCATAACCTCTCTAACAGGTCTATAAAGATTTCTTTCAAAACGTAAATCTCGATTAGTAACAATTCCAACAAGTTGACTGTGGTCATTGATAACAGGAATACCACCAATTTTATACTCTTTCATAATATTGAGGGCATCTATAACCAAAGCTGATTCATTTAAAGTAATTGGCTCAATAATCATTCCGTTTTCTGAGCGTTTAACTTTTCTTGCTTCATTGGTTTGGCTGTCAATAGTCATATTTTTGTGTAAAACGCCTATTCCACCTTCTTGTGCTATTGCAATTGCCATTGCCGATTCAGTAACAGTATCCATTGCTGCTGAAACAATAGGAATATTTAATTGAATATTTCTAGTGAATCTGGTTTTTAAATCCACATTTCTTGGCAAAATCTCAGAATATGCTGGTATTAATAGCACATCATCAAAGGTTAAGCCTTCTGCTAAAAATTTTTCAGGATATTGCATCATATTTTTATATTTTGACAAAAATAAGAAATTTTAATAAAAAACATGCTTAGTTTTTTTATTTTACTAATTATTAGATGGTTTGCTGATTAAAACACAAGCATATACGGCAATTCCCTCTTCTCTTCCAACAAAACCGAGTTTTTCGGTTGTAGTGGCTTTAATTGAAATGTCTTCTTCCTCAATGCCCATTGTTTGTGAAAGAATGTTTTTCATTTCAGCAATATACGGGCTTATTTTAGGGCTTTGCAAGCATATTGTGGTGTCAATATTTTGGATAGAGTAACCTTTTTCGGTAATTAATTGGATTACTTTTCTTAAAAGTATTTTGCTATCAATATTTTTATATTCTTCAGATGTATCGGGGAAATGAAAACCTATATCTCTTAAATTGGCTGCTCCTAAAAGGGCATCACAAATTGCATGAATTAAAACATCAGCATCCGAATGACCATAAGCACCTTTGTGGTGTGGAATTCGGATGCCACCTAACCAAAAATAACAGTTGTCTCTAAGTTGATGAACATCAAAACCAAATCCAACCCTTATTTTCATTTATTATTTTTTAACTTGCTTATTAACGCCCTCAAAATCTATAAGTAACGAAAATCGTAAAGTGTTTTCAAGAGGGTTGTGTGTTTCTACAGGAATTAAATAGGCAAAGTCTAGACCGAAAATATTGTATTTTAAGCCAGCTCCTAGTGTAAAATATTTCCTATTTCCTTTATACTTGTTCTCGTATAAATAACCGCCACGTAATGCAAATTGTTTGTTATACCAATATTCTGCTCCAAAAGAATACATAATTTCGTGCAATTCTTCCTTAAATCCACCCGGGGCATCTCCAAACGATTGAAACATTCCACTAACAAGACCTACATCGGGAACTCCAGAATCATTTGGAGTAGGAACTAACATTTTATTTAAATCAATCATAAATGACAAAGAGTTGTATTGGTCTATATCAAAAGCTATAGAAGGACCAAGTCTTAAGTTTGTAGGTATAAAGTCGCGAAATGTTTTTGATTCGGTATAAGACATCTTTGAACCAATGTTTGAAATATTTAAACCTGCAGCAATAGTAGCATCTTTTTGCTTGCTAATTTTAATCTTTTTATGGTAATAAACAGATACATCCGCAGCAACTGATTGACCTGGTTTAGTAGCTTGCTTATTTACGTCTTGACCTTGTGTTAAGTTAGAGTTAATGAAGCGTCCTGCAATACCAGCTGATAAATCATCTGATAATAATCTAGAATAAGCAAGGTCTATAGAAAATTCATTAGGTTTAAAATCACCAATTGGAGTTCCTTGGTCGGTTGTAAATGTTATATTTCCTAATGTAAAATACAATATAGATGCAGATACTACTTGATTTTCATTAAATTTTTTATATCCAGTAAGATAAGTTAAGCTGATATCATTTACAAGTTTTCGTAACCAAGGATTGTAAGAAATAGAAAACCCCATATCTTTATCTGTAAAAGGATATTTTGCAGGATTCCAATGCTGTGAATATACATCTGGAGAAGACGAAACACCTGCATCTCCCATTGCTCCAGATCTTGCATCGGGTGCAATTAATAAAAATGGAACTGTAGCAGATATTGGACGTTCAGTAGTTTGAGAATTTAAAATATTAGGGTTAATAATTGCTAATAAAAACAGCACACTTAGCAATAATATCTTTCTTATTTTTGTTGTTTCTTTCATATTTATTTAAAATTTAGTTGCAAATATAATGATTTATTGATTTAAAATTCGATTTTTGGTATTATTTGATTAAAACTAATTTCTGAGATTCTTCAATATAACCGTGTTGTTCATTTCCTATTTTAATTTTATAAATATAAATGCCAGCACCTATTTTTTTCCCATATTCGTCTGTACCATTCCAATCAATTTGGTCTGCAATGTATCCATCGGTTTTTACCTTTTGCTTTATTGTTTTAACAATACTGCCAGTAATAGAAAAAATCTGAATAAGCACATCAAACTCAGTATCTGATTGATTGTGTTCAAAATAAAAAGTTGTTTTATCACTAAATGGGTTTGGATAATTGAGTAAATTTTTTAAAGCCATTTTTATTGATTTAGACACAAAAAATTCGGTATATGCTTCGGTAGAGTTATCATTGATATCCCAAGCTTTCAATTTTAAATTGTGAATTCCTTCATTTAGATTAACAAAAGGATAAGTTATGCTGCCACTCGTATAACTATCAAGGTCTGATTGATAATAATCGTTTAGAATAAAAGTATTTTGATTGTCATTATCTAAAACAGCAACAATATCGTGTCCTATACCATTTCCTATTGCATTTACACCATTATCATCTTTAAGAAAAGAGAGCAATAAAGGATTTTCGTTAGTTATATCGCCACTTTTAAAATTGGTATCATTCATATACAATTTAATATCAGGACCTTGGTTGTCAATAACAGCAGTAGTGTCAGACCCTCCAATTATTATGTTTTCAAAGTAGCCCGCAGCATCTGAGGTTCCATTTTCGGCATAATAGCTAATTTTACCATAACCATAGTTGTAATTGATAACTTTAGGAACCATAAATGTAAAAGAAAATTCACCATTTTTAACACTCACTTTACCTTTGTATAGTATTTTATTACGAATATTGAAATAAAAAGGGGGAAAAGAGGGATGATCATTTTGGAGAGTACTCACTAATGAATATTTATCGTAAACAGTAGGGTAAAGTTTGCCATTAAAACCGCTTATTTTATTTCCTGTTGCATCTGCAATAAAACCATTAATAGTAATTTTGCTTAATGCTTTTATTGTATCTAAAGCCATACTTATTGTATCGTTGTTTAAATGTGTTGTAATAACATTGTATTGCGGATATGCTAATTTTAATGCAGGGTCTCCTAACAAGGTGATATTTTTAATGTTATTGTTTGATAAACTTTGTACCTTGGCTATTTTTATCAGTTCCCCCATTGTATAGTATAGATTATTAACCTTAGTAAAAGCAGTATCGTAAAAGTTTTTTGCAAAAGTAAAGTTTGGACCAGAATATGCAAGTCGAGTAGTTGAATATAAAGCAATACCTGCACCATTTGGACTCAAAAATATCGATTCTCCTGCAGAAGTAATAGCTGGGTCATCAAAACGACTAAAAGAACAAGATTCGGATAAAAATACTGGCATATTATATTTGTTGTTCCAACTATTTACATCTGTCATTGTTAGAATTCTTTCAAGAGACCAGCCTGTTTCGCCACTATGTCCCACATAATTAATAATTAAAGCACCTTTTCTGACTTTTTTAGTTATAGCTTGATTGACATCAGGATATCGCGGTCCTCCAGGTGTTATTGTTTGCGGATAAGCATCTAAGTATATTTTATCAACAGTAAAACTCTTATAATTATTATCCAAAATTGCCGTTAGCTGCTGGGAATCTTGCATAAATTGATTGCCGTAATTTCCTTCACAATCGTCAGCAACAAAGCACAGCGTGTTTCTCCAATCTGCAAAGTTTGAAATGGTATTGCCAGTAGTAACTAAGTTTGTTTTGCTGGCATAACGCTTTATTTTATCAACGCAATTTTGAGCTTCAATATTAGTTTTTACTGGTAATCGACCAATGCCAATATCTATATCTCCATTTGCATTATATCCTTCTAAATTGTCCAATAAACCAAAAAAATCATCAGTAACCCAACTTGATGAAGAGTTTAATGAGGACTCAGCTTCATAGGT
>MNXO01000051.1 GCA_001872995.1 Bacteroidetes bacterium CG2_30_32_10
TCACTAAAAAATTATAGCTTCGCTTCATTATTAAATATAAATAATTATGGAAGATAACAAACAACTCAATATCGCTAAGTCGAGTCAAGATATTTTTATTAATTCACGGATGGCTAATCGCCACGGACTTATTGCGGGTGCTACAGGAACAGGGAAAACTGTTTCTTTGCAAGTGCTTGCCGAATCTTTTAGTTCTATTGGAGTACCCGTATTTATGACCGATATTAAGGGCGATTTGTCTGGTATTGCAAAAGCGGGATTCATGTCTTTAAAAATGCAAGAACGTGTTAAGAATCTTAACATTATTTCGCATAACCTAATGGCTTTTCCTGCTTGTTTTTGGGATTTATTTGGAGAACAAGGACATCCTGTGAGAACTACCATTTCAGAAATGGGTCCTTTGTTATTAGGCAGACTTCTTAACTTAAATGATACACAGTCGGGAGTTCTTGATATTGTTTTTAAAATAGCAGATGATGCAGGTTTGTTGCTCCTCGATTTGAAAGACTTACGTGCAATGCTTAATTATGTGGGCGATAACAGAACCAACTTTACCAATGAATATGGAAATGTTAGCACAACCAGTATTGGTGCTATACAAAGAGGGTTGTTAACATTAGAACAACAAGGTGCAGACAATTTCTTTGGAGAGCCCGCTATGAATATTCAAGACTTTATTCGATGCGATGCCAATGGTAAAGGAATTGTTAATATACTTGCTGCCGATAAACTTATGCTATCGCCTTCTCTTTATTCTACCTTTCTATTGTGGATCTTATCAGAATTATATGAACAATTACCCGAAGTTGGTGATTTGGATAAACCTAAATTGGTCTTCTTCTTTGATGAAGCTCATTTACTATTCAACGAAGCACCAAAAGTTCTTTTAGACAAAATAGAACAAATAATCAGATTAATTCGTTCCAAAGGCGTTGGTGTTTATTTTATTACCCAAAACCCTATGGATATTCCAGAAAATGTGTTAGGACAATTGGGAAATCGAATTCAGCATGCTTTGCGTGCATTTACACCAAAAGATCAAAAAGCTGTTAAATCTGCAGCTCAAACTTTTAGGGCAAATCCTAGTCTTGATGTCGAAAAAGTAATTACCGAACTTGCCGTTGGCGAAGCTTTGGTTTCTTTTTTAGATATTAACGGAACTCCCGCAATGGTTGAAAGAGCATTTATATATCCTCCTAAAGCACAAATTGGACCTATCAGTGCTTTCGAGAGAAAAACAATTTTGGAGCAATCTTCAATTATTGGGAAATATGAAAAAGCTATTGATCGTGAGTCGGCTTTTGAAATGCTTCAAAAACGTATAGAAGAACAAAAAAAACAAAATGAAGCATCTGTAAAACAACAAACTCAAAACAAAATAAGTTCTCAGAATAATTACAAAAAACCTGCTGCTAATACCATAAGCTCTGGCGAAAAAATTGCTTCTCAAATGGTTAAAATTGCTGGTTCATCCATTGGTAAATCTCTGGGAAGAAATTTAGTAAGAGGATTAATGGGGTCGTTGTTTGGGCGATAATATTGTATAGCTTGAATTTGCTTCCGATTACAATTTGAGTTTGCTGAATTAATATAAAAACATTAACAATAAAGTAAGAAATGATACTTTCTAAGTAAACTAGTGCATAAGAAAACTTACTCTTATCTTTCTTTCTACTTTCAACTTTTTACTTTTATTTTTTTTTAGACTCTACTTATGCAATCCTATTTGCACTCCCAACGTTAATCTTGGCAATTCTGCATAATTATAAGAGCTTTTAAACAAATCAGACAAGCGATAGTTCGCATAAATAACATAACGGTTGATGCCAAAACGAGCAAGCACACCATAATTAAATGGTTCGTAATATTTTAAATGCGTTATTTTTGTTTTATAAACATTGCCTTCTATTTTGTTTTTTATAAAATGGCTACAAAGGAATGTCCAGTCGGCATAAGCTCCTAAATCAATAAATTTGCCAATAATATTGCCTCTTTTGCCAAAATTAAAACGATTGTAAACTGAAAATTCTAAATTTTGGAATGTTAATCGTTCTTTATCGTTTTGAAAAGCATCTGGGGTAAGCTTATCTTTGGTTTGTGAAAGACGATACCACGATAAATTATAGGAAACATCGTAACCAACTGCATAGAAATTAGAAATTTTCAATTTGTTTCTAAACCCAAAAATAAAATTCGATGATGGTCCAAGCTCAATGTTGCTGCTTTTGTTTTCTGACTGCATTGCTGCAAATCCAAAGCCGATGTATGTATGTTTGTAATGTTTAAGATTGGGTCCTTTGGTTTCAATTACCGAATCGCTGTTTACGGTTTCATTAAATAAAACATCTTGCGAAAAACTTATTTGCATCAATGCAATTATAAAAAGTAAAGTGAAAATGGATTTCATAAATGTAAAGTTTTAATTGATTTTATATGAAGTGGTGTAATAATTATAATGAAAGTTAATAACATCTCCTTTGCTATATTTTGAGAGGTCTAACTGCAATATATCTTTTTGATTAACTGATAACACATAATATTCTTCTAGCATCCCATTTGAATCTTCAATATTGTAATAAAACAATAAGCTTTCATCAAAAAAAGTACTGTCGATAGCTACTTTTAATTCATTGTTTTCTACATTAAAAGTAAATGTGGGTTCTTTTGGGCTTGTTGATTTATTAATAAAGTAATTGGCTTGTGGAACGCCATATCCGTGTGCATAATCGAAATATGGATACAAATTAGCAGACTTTTCTATTTCTTTAAATAGTTGCATATTGGTAAGTGTTCTATCCAATTGCCATGCACAAGCTGCAAACCCTGCAACCAATGGACTCGAAAATGAAGTACCTTGCGAAGTTCCTATTCCTTCTTTTTTGGCAACAACCACCGAACCGAAAGCACATACATTTGGTTTCATTCGTTTGTCTGAAGTGGGACCCAAGGAGCTGAAAGAAATATGATAATTGGTTTTAGGGTCAATTCCCCCAATAGATAAAGCACTATCTGCATCGGCTGGGGTGCCAATGTATTTCCAATTATTATCGCCATCGTTGCCTGCTGCGTTTACAACCAACATTCCTTTGCGTGCTGCCAAATTTGCTGCTCGGGATACCAAACTTGTTTTCCCATCCATTTGGTTATTAAAATAACGATGATAAGTGTATCCTAATGAACTATTGATAATATCCGCTCCGTTTTTATCAGCCCATTCCACTGCAGCTAACCAGTTTACTTCTTCTGAGTATGGTTCTGTATTTACTTCGGTTCTTGCTAAAAGAAATTCTGCTCCCGTTGCCAATCCAAGCTTTACGCCATTAATCATTCCTCCAATGCACGACATTACCATAGTGCCATGTAAGTTATAACCATACACAAATTCTTTGTTCTTGGTAAAATCCCAGGTTTTAATGATTCTATTATCTTTACGAATATGTTCAAATACCGGGTTTTTGTCAACCGTAGGGAAGCCTCCGTCAAAGATGGCAATACGAATTCCTTTTCCATCAATTCCATTGGCAATAAACAAATTGCCTCCCATTGCTTCAATTTGCTGCTTCAATAAGTCTCTTTTTGTAGTAAGCACAGAAGTATCAAAGTCATTTTGATAGGAAGTGTATATGGCATAAGTATTTATTAATTGTACTTCTTCCACAAAAGAAAGGTTTTTGATGCTTGCAATCTGATTATTTGTTGCTTTTATTGCCATTGCATTAAACCACCTGCTTTCGTTAATCACCGAATCGCAAAGCGATACGATAGACTTCTTATAATTATTATTTAAAGGGAAATCAGTAGAATCGTAAAGCGAAATCCCCAACGAAACTCTTCTTTCAATGGCTTTGTTATCGAAATATTGATAAGGATTGAAAGTAACATCCTTTTTATCTTTAAAAAACACCCAGTAATTGTTTTGCGAAAACACGGAAGAGCTTATAGTAAATGACAGGAAAATAATTAATAATATTGAAAATTTTTTGGGGCGCATTTTTATTAATTTTAAGTTACAAACATAGATAAAATTAATGAATTAGTATTTGTTTGTTTTATAATAATTTTGTAAGTTTGATTATAATTTATAAAACCAATATTTTACAATTTATGGGAAATAAAATAATAGTCATTTTTTTTTTTTCATATAGGTATTTCGGATGCACAAACATTGGTAGATACTAATTCTGTTAAAACGCATCTGCAAAACATACTCAATACCCCAACAGCCCGTAATTATTTAAATACTGCATCTTTAAATCAAGTGGCAGATTATATAAAAAAGGAGTTTGCTAAATATTCAGCTTCAATTACAAAACAAGTTTACGAAGTTGATGGTCGAAAGTATAAGAATATAATTTGCTCCTTTGATACAATTCATTTCGAAAGATTAATTATAGGAGCACATTACGATGTATGTGATAACCAACCAGGTGCTGATGACAATGCTTCTGGCATTGTTGGTTTATTAGAGTTAGCTAAATTGTTTCAAAATCAGAAATTGAAATACAGAATTGATTTAGTAGCATATACGTTAGAGGAGCCTATTTATTTTAAAACCGAAAATATGGGTAGCTATGTACATGCCAAATATTTATACGACAACCATATTAAAGTAAAAGGAATGATAGCACTGGAAATGATTGGATATTTTAAAGATACAAAGAACTCACAACATTATCCTTTAAAAATCTTAAAGCCATTTTATGGAAACAAGGGCGATTTTATTACGGTAGTTCAAAAGTTCGGCAATGGCAGCTTCCCAAATAAGTATAAAAGAAAGATGAAACACCATGCCACTATTAAAACAAAATCATTCAAAGCACCAGCCTCATTGCCAGGTATTAGTTGGTCCGACCATCTCAATTACTGGAAATTTGGATTCAGTGCATTGATGATTACCGATACTTCTTATTTAAGGAACGAAAACTATCACCAAAAGACCGATACCATTGAAACATTAGATTTGGTGAGAATGTGCAAGGTGATTGAAAGTGTGTATAAGGCTGTTTTACTTATTTGATTTAGATTGTTTGATAAGCTCACATTTGGGATTATTAAAAAGAAAAAATCCTATCAGGTTTGAACATACACTTAAACGTTTTCTTTAGTAATCCATTTGCTACATTCAGAAGCTTTGTAATT
>MNXO01000144.1 GCA_001872995.1 Bacteroidetes bacterium CG2_30_32_10
TGAAAAAATATTTTATTGTTGTGTCCTGAAGCATTCTGGTTAAGTTGAGCTTTGAGTTATTCAGCAGACCCTACTTAAATCCTGATATAAATTGTTTTGTTTTTTATATCGCTTTCGGACGGGTGTGCTATGCTCATGTATGGCGCACTCACCTGGTATAGTGCATGCGGTTTTCAGAGTTTTGCGAAGGTATGTGGCTCGTAAAAAAAAGTTGGAATAACCTGATATGAAATCGCCTCATAATCCTGCACGACATTATACCATCAAACTTAGTAGCAAGAGTAAAAAACGATAGAAATGGAACATCCATACATAGAAGAAAAAAACTTTGAATCTAAGAAAATAGTGAAGGAAAAAATCACTTCATCTTGTTAAATAAACAAAAACGATTTTATCTATTGAATTAGATGAAATCGTTTTTTTTATAGATTTCTATGCCATTGTTATTCATTCTATGGAAATAACAAAAGCGCTATAAATTGGAAAAAAAAATTCAAGAATTTTGAAAAATTATAACTGTAGTAATTATTGGAATCTGTGGTAAATTTTTAATTTTTGTTTACAAAAGACTTTTCAAAGTTGACTCATGTGTTTTATATTTTAAATTGCCTTATTTAGTTAAAAAAAATATGTAGTTTTGTGGTATAAGAAAAAAAGAATGATAATTTATTAATTTATTAAAAACGAAGATATTACATGCAAAAATTATTATTATTAGGTTGTGAAGCAATTGCACAAGCAGGTATTGATGCAGGTTTATCAGGTATTTATGCATATCCAGGTACTCCTTCTACAGAAATAGCCGAATTTATTCAACATTCAAAAGAAGCAAAAGAAAAAAACATACGTTGCAATTGGTCTGCCAATGAAAAAACAGCCATGGAAGCTGCTTTAGGAATGTCGTATGCTGGTAAACGTGCGATGGTTAGTATGAAACACGTTGGTTTAAATGTTGCTGCTGATTCATTTGTTAATTCAGCTATTACTGGCGCAAATGGTGGGTTAATTGTCGTTTCTGCTGATGACCCTTCGATGCATTCTTCTCAAAACGAACAAGATTCGCGTTTTTACGGAAAATTTTCATTAATTCCTACCTTTGAACCTTCAAACCAACAAGAAGCTTATGATATGGTTCGTTATGGTTTTGAATTTTCAGAAAAATATAAAATACCTGTTCTTCTTCGCATAACAACCCGTATGGCTCACTCAAGAACTGGTGTGGTTCGCAAACCTACTTTATCACAAAACAATATTAAACTTCCTACAAATATGCGTCAATTTGTGTTGCTTCCAGCAATTGCTAGAAAACAATACAAAGCATTACTTAAAAGTCAGGAGCTTTTCGAAAAAGAATCTGAAACAGCCAATTTTAATAAATATATTGAAGGTAAGGACAAAAGCCTTGGTATCATTGCATGCGGAATTGCCTATAATTATGTGTTAGAAAACTATGCTGACAGAAATGTTCCTTACCCTATATTAAAAATTAGTCAATATCCATTGCCTCGCAAAATGGTTGAAAAAATCTTTGGGGAGTGTAAGGAAATGCTAGTATTAGAAGAAGGAGCTCCAATGATTGAAGAATCTTTAAAAGGATTTCTTCCAAAAGGGATTAAAATAAAAGGTCGTTTAGATGGCACAATTCCCAGAGATGGTGAATTAAACCCAAATATTGTTGGGGTCGCTTTAGGTTTCCCTGATACCAAAGGTGCAGCAATACCAGCAATAGTTGCTAATCGTCCTCCTTCATTGTGCAATGGTTGTCCTCATACTGATTCATTTTTGGGATTAAATGAAGCATTGGCAGAATATGCCAAAGGGAATGTATTTTCTGACATTGGTTGTTACACTTTAAGTGCTTTGCCTCCTTTAGAATCTGTAAATTCTTGCGTTGATATGGGTGCTTCAATTACTATGGCAAAAGGTGCTGCTGATGCTGGCTTGTTTCCTGCAGTTGCTGTTATTGGCGATTCTACTTTCACACATTCTGGTATGACAGGTTTATTAGATGCAGTTAATGATAAATCAAATATTACTGTTATTATTTTAGATAATGCAACTACAGCTATGACTGGAGGACAAACTTCTTCCGCTTTTGGAAAAATAGAAAATATATGCAAAGCTTTAGGTGTTGAAGAAGAACATATTAGAATAATAAAACCTTTACATAAAAATCATGCCGAAAACACTGCTATTATGAAAGAAGAGCTTTTATACAAAGGCGTTTCGGTTATTATTCCCCGTAGAGAATGTATTCAAACATTGAATAAACGAATGAGAGATAAATTTAAAAACAAAGAAAAAGAAAATAGCAAATAACAAAAGTTCAAAACAAATTCAAATATACAAAAAGATGAAAATAGATATTATATTAGCAGGAGTTGGCGGGCAAGGAATATTGTCAATAGCTGCAACCATTGGTTATGCTGCCATTGAGTCAGGGCTTTTTTTAAAACAAGCTGAAACACACGGAATGAGCCAGCGTGGGGGCGATGTGCAATCAAATCTCCGCATTGCAGATAAAGAAATTGCTTCCGACTTAATTCCAATGGGCAAAGCCGATATGATTATTTCTGTGGAACCGATGGAATCGCTTCGCTACTTACCTTTTCTTGCTCCTCAGGGATGGCTAATTACCAATACTAAACCTTTTGTTAATATTCCTAATTACCCAGAAGAAAGTAAGGTATTAGCCGAAATTAATAAACAACCTCATCATATTGCGCTTGATGCTGATAAAATTGCCGTAGATTTAGGTGCTCCTAAATCAGCAAATATGGTTATTCTTGGTGCTGCTTCTCCTTTTATTGATATGCCTTTCGAAAAGTTAGAAGATGCGATTAGGAATATTTTTAAAAACAAAGGCGAAGAAGTGGTTAAAACCAATCTTGAGGCACTAAATGCAGGTAGAATATTTGCAATGAAAAATAAATAATCAATCGGAAAGCTCCTTTAATTAAAGCATTTTTAACACATAAAAAATTAATGAAAAAAATAATTAGTTTATTGTTTATTTTATTTTTTTCAACATGTTTGTTTGCTCAAACAAACCTTGATAGTGCTTTGTTAGAAGCTTCTTATGCAAATAATATTGAAGAAATTCAAATTCTTCTTAAAAAAGGAGCTGATGTTAATGCCAAAACAACCGATGGAGTTACTCCTTTGATGTATGCCACGCAAAATAACAACCTCGAAATTGTTAAAACATTGGTATATAATGGAGCCGTAATTAATTTTGCTCCAGATAATGGTAGATGTGCTTTAATAACGGCAGTCATCAATAATAATCTTGATATTGCCGACTATCTTGTTCAGAATGGTGCCAAGATAAATTCAAAAGATGATTATTCTATTTCTTCATTGATATATGCTTCTGCTTATGGTTACTATTACATTGCAGATATGTTGTTATACTATGGTGCTGATATTAGCCAAATATCCAATGATGGAACTAATGCGTTGATGATTGCATCTATGAAAGGAAATACCAATATTGACAGTTTGATTATTACCAAAGGCGCCGAAATAAATTCTAAAGATATAGATGGATTTACTCCGCTGATGCTTGCTTGTCAAGAAGGGAAAGTCGAAACTGTCGATTTTTTATTATCCAAAGGAGCTAATAAATCCTTGAAAAATAAATACGGAAACGATGCACTGATGATTGCAGTCCAAAACAACCACCCTGAAATAGTTGAATTACTTTTAAAAAATCAATCAGATAATTCTACAATTGATAAACAAAAGTTGCTTATTAAAACAGCTTATATAAATAATAATCATAAAATTATTAAAACCCTCAAGCAACACAATATCAAATCTGTTATTTTCCCAATTTACAATACTATTCATTATGGTATTACAAATACTTTTAACCATCAAGATGACATGATTGGTGGCATTGTTGGAGTATATGACTGTAAATATAAAACGAGTATCGATTATAGTTTTTACACCCGTATGGGGGCCAAAAGAATATTAGTCGAATCTTCTCCAAATATATTTTATCAATATTGGGAAAGACGTTCATTAATGGCATTAACGCTTCAAAAAAGCTTTGTTATTTCAGCAAAAACTAACATAACACACGGATTATTTATTGGTGGTAGAGAAACTTATACTTATGGTAAATACAGAGCTAGTGTAAATAAACCTGATACAAAATTTATTTTAGTACCACAATTGGGTTATTCCTTATCAGGAAAAATTGCTTCCATTAAAGTAAATTACGAATATCTTGATTTTAAAACATATCAGGTTTCTCCTCATCGGATTAATTTGGAGTTTTTGATAAACATGAGCTCATTTCACCATTCAAAACAAAACAAAGCGGAAAGTTATTGGTTGAAAAATATTTAATGATTTATTAATTCTGATACTACCCATGAAAAAGTCAATTATATTAATTTTAATTACTTTCATAATTGCAACATCCTGCACAGACAATACTACCGATTGCGAAAACCCTGATTATTCTAATTGTAATGGTATTGAACCTCATTATGGTCAATTAAATATTGAACTTACTATAAATCGTGAAAACACAAAAGTTCCAATTATTATTTATACTGGCAAAATCGAAAACAATAATGTGTATCAACTTGATACCGCCACTTCTAATAATTATTCTTTGACGGTTGATATTAATCATTATTATTCAGTTCAAGCTACTTATAAATCTGGAAATAAAACAATCATTGCAGTTGATGGAGATGATGTTAAGAGCAAATCAAGTTCTATGTGCGATTCTACATGTTGGAAAGTGCAGGATGGAAATATAGATTTAAGATTAAAATATGATTAAGCCCGAAATCACTATATTTTGGTATAGTAGAGATTTACGATTAAATGATAATAGAGCATTATATGAAGCACTAAGCGAAAATTCCAATGTAGTTGCTTTGTATATTTTTGATAATGAAATAAATCAATACAACAATAGGAATATTGCATTTATTTATAATGAACTATCGCAAATCTACGATTTTTTAAAAAGCATTGATGCTTCAATTATAGTTAAAAAAGGAAATACACTGGATGCTTTTAATGAACTGCTT
>MNXO01000098.1 GCA_001872995.1 Bacteroidetes bacterium CG2_30_32_10
TGATAAAAATTACAAAGAGTTCGTTTCTTCTGAGTATGCTAACAGTAAGGAATATAGCATATTTTGGAATAAATTAAAAAAAGGAGAGGTACAATCTGGAGAATTTCAACACCAATTTGGTAAAAAAGATTTTTGGTTTATTGAAGCCTTTACTCCAGTTAAAAATACTAAAGATGAAATTTATAAAATTATTTTATTAATTATAGATATTTCTGAAAGAAAAAAAGCAGAATCTGTTCAAAATGTGTTGTATTCTATTTTATCTGATGTTCATAACTGCAAAACACTGAATGAATTGTTTTCTACCATCCACTTAAATATTAGCAAAATCATTTATGCCCGAAATTTCTATATCGCATTGTTAGATAGTTCAACAGAAACAATTAGTTTCCCTTATTATGTTGATGAAAATTCTGATGTAGCCCCTGCCACCAGAAAATTTAAACGAGGCAATACCGAATATGTTTATCGTTCAGCACAACCTCAGTTGATTTCTGCTGAAAGATGGAATGAATTAACTTCTTTTGGCGAAGTACAACGATTAGGTACTCCTTCGGTTAGTTGGTTGGGTGTTCCTTTTATCAATAGCGATAATAAAGTCTTTGGCGTTATGGCTATTCAAAGCTATGACATCAATATTAAATACAATGAAAATGATAAAAACCTTTTTGTTTTTATTGCTGAACAAATTACCAAAACCATTGAACGAAAAAAATGGGAAGAAAATTTGAAAAATAATAAATAATTTTAACCAAAATCACCAATAAATACAACCTATTATGAAGAAAAAAATATTTCTGTTTTTTACAGTTTTATTGTTTTTTACACCTTTCGCAACTTTTTCGCAAGAAACCCATGATTCAATAAAATTAACTGAAAGAAACGATGCCTTTCTCAATTACGACAATTATCGGAGTTCTATAACCGATACAACCATAGACGTACTAAAAAAACTAGTAGAACTTCAAACTGATTTAATTATAACTGATAACTACATTATTCATAATTACATTTCAATAAACACAAAAAAAACAGACGATTTACAAAAAAAACTGCAAGCAGCCAAACTTGAAAAGGATTTGTTAAATAAAAAATATGAAGAAGCCAAGCAATGGTTGTTGTATGGATTAATTGTTGCAGGAGTATTTGTTTTGTCAACTATTCTCTTTATTATTTTATTTGCTTTAACCATTAATAAAAAGAAAAATGCAATTAATCAGCTTACAAAGATTGAAATTATAAAGGAAGAACAACTTAAAGAAATTAATAGTCTTAAAAAAGAAAGTGAAAAACAATCTTCTGACTCCAATAACGAAGTTAATAAAGCCAAAGAAAGATTAGAAAATGATTTTAAACTTCAACTCAATAAATACGAATTGCTCAATACAGAGAAAACACTATTAGCAGCCAAATTAAAAGAAAAAGAAAATGCTTTCAATGATTTAAATACAAAACAAAACGCAGTTTCTAACGAAAAAAATACAGAAACAACCCAATTAAAAGAAGAATATGAAAATAAAATTATAGCATTAAATAATGAAGTAGCACAATTGAAACAAGAAATGCTTTTGATTCAACAAAAAGAAAACGCTCCTTTACAAAATTTTGAATCCAATCAATTATTAGAAGAAAATAACCTACTAAAAACTGAGTTAAATCAGTGTAAAGATAAACTCAATAACGAAAATAAACAAAGAATAGAAATAGAAAACGAAATTAAACAATTGATTGAAGAAATAAAAGGAATAAGAAAATAATGATTAATCATTAATAACTGTCATTATGGAAAACAATGAAGACAATAAAATATCGAACTTTGATAATGCCAAATCTCTTATTCAAGAGCTAAAAAATCAATTGAATACCGAGAAAGAAAGATTTAACAAGTTTCGACAGGAAATATATCGCGAAAAAGACTTTAAAACAAGCAAGTTTTACACTTATTTTGGTCCCAGTTATTATTTAGACAGGCAAGCCGTAGTATTCAATATATACATTGCCCCTGCAGGCAACACCGTGGAGTTTTATAAAGAACACATTGCCAAAGTATTTCCTAAGATAAATTCAATAGAAACTCCTTTTGTGGCTGATTTGTTTGCTGAAACTTTGATGTTGGCTTTGAAAATGGATATTAATTTGTTTATTGGCAAATACTCTATTGGTAAAGATGGTGAAGAATATGTGATTGCCGTAGAATATTTGGAAGAGGATATGACATACAATACCATTGATGCAGTTAGTGAATGGTTTACTGCCATAAGTAATGACAAAACCTTTGATTTCAATGCAAAATTTATTCAGTTGCAAAACGATTTTGGAAAAACTTTATTCGGTGGACCCACCATCTATTCATTGATTGAAGCCGGTGTTAAACTAGATATACCCGTATTTTACTTGCCAGAAGAAAACCAATTTCAATGGGGTTACGGCAAGAAGCAATTGAGAGGAAGGTCAACCACCTTTAGCACAGATGGTATTAAAGACACCGAATTTACAATGTATAAAGATATGGTAGGTGAGTTTCTTGTAATGTGTGGCTTCCCCACTCCTACCGGAACTAATTGTTTTACCGAAGAAGATATTTTAAATGAAGCAAAAAAGCTCGGTTTTCCTGTTGTTATAAAACCAGTTGCTGGGCACAAAGGACAAGGTGTAACCACAGGTATCGAATCTGAAGAAGAAGTTATAAAAGCATTTAACAATATTGTGGCAGCCGCTAAAGCAGAAGGCGTAAATTTTGATGGTGCTTTAGTTCAACAACAGGTATATGGAACCGACCATCGTTTGCTTTCAGTGAATGGCAAATTTGTTGCTGCACTTGAACGAGTTCCTGCTTTTGTTGATGGAGATGGAATAAACAATATCGAAAAATTGATTGCTATTGAAAACAGTAAAGAAATTCGTATAGATAATGCCAGATCGCCTTTATGCAAAATAAAAATAGATGAGAATTTAATAGACTTTCTGAAATTACAAAACATATCGCTCGACTATATTCCCAAAGAAAATGAAAAGATTATATTAAGGAGAGTAGCAAACATTTCGGCAGGTGGAGTGTCTATCAATGTTACTAACAAAATACATCCTGTAAACGTGCAATTGGTAGAAGATATTGCCAGCTTTTTTGCTGTAAAATGCTTGGGTATTGATGTGCTTGCAGCTGACATTTCGAAACCATGGACGGAAGGCAATTTTGGCATCTTAGAAATCAATGCAGGTCCAGGAGTATTTATGCACCTTGCACCAGCTTATGGTGGTTCGGTGGATGTGCCTCAGTTTATTATGCAATCGCACTTCCCAAAACAAGGAAGCGGCAGAATTCCGATAATTGCTACCAACAAATCATCGAAATATTTTGCCAATCTGCTTTTATCTAAGTTAAAAGAAATAAAACCTGAGGTGTTTTTCTCTTCTTTGACCGAAGAAGGAGTGTTTTTTAATGACCGATTTTTTCACAACAATGCCGAACACGACCAGAATGTGAAAATAATTCTTCGAAACCCTAAAACAGAGTTTGCTTTATTTACACACACCCTCGATAATATATATGATTTTGGTCTATTTCATAGAGGAGCCGACATCGTTATTCTCGATAATCCAGAATTTGTGGAAACATCCACATTAAAAGAACAACTATTATTTGATGGTTTATTAATAAAAATAAACAAAAATAAGATAGAACTGCTTAAAGAAGACATATTACAAACGGAAACTTATTTTGAAACTCCGCAAGAAATGGATGACAAGCTCATTGATATGATAAATCCTTATTTAAGAGAGTTATTATATAAATATGAATAAATAATAACAACTTGTTGAGTAAATATAAAAATAAATTAAGTAGTTGCAGTAAATACAGAAACTAATGATACGCAATTATACTCAACTGTAAGCAAACCATCTTCTCTATTGTTAAAACATAATAAAGAATCTTTTATTGGGTAATCAAAATCGTCAATTGGTATAAATCCCGATTCTCTTAAACGGGTCATCCAATGTTTTGAAGTATCATGCTTTTCGTACCTTTGGTCTTCGTTGGTACTTAATATATTCTCAATTTCTCTACCAAAAAAAATATACTTTATCGCTTCTTCTTCTTCTTTCGATAATTGGGCAATATCAATCATTTCAAAAATAGTTCCAAACAATTGCCAACAACTAACCAAGCGGTCAGGTAAATAAGATACAAAATGGTCGGAATCTGGTTCAATTAAGGTAAATAATTGAGGTTTGCATTGTGCCAAATTTTTTAATACTTTGGTTCTACTTTCAATTGTTTGAAGGTGATGAAGCGTAAAACCAGAGGTAGCACCTGTTAAATCAGTTTTATCATTGGTAATTTCTTTCCAAAAACTACTCGGAAGTTTTTCCGCAAATTCACAAATAGGTATAAATTCAAATATCGTATGACTATTATATAATGCTGTAATTTCTTTAATATTCTTTTCTGCTTCAAAAAGAGAAGCTTGGTCAATATCTAATCCAATAATTTTAATTTTATCAAATTGTTTTCTATTCGTATCCTTTGCTATTTCGCTTAATAACTGTTTTTCGAAATGCCCTTTTCCTATTCCTATATTAATGTGAGTAAATGAATGTGGTGCTTGAAGATAAAAATTCTTCATTTTTTGCAATGCCACATTTGTAGTTTCGGTAACACAAGGAACATTTCTAAGAACTGTATCAAATATATTAATCTGTTTCGATTCATTATATTTATAATCTAAAAACAAGTGATTAGTATCTTTGTTTGGATGAAGCAAAACCCTTTTGCAAATATCTGAAATAACGCTTTCGGGTTCAAATTTTAATAATATTTCTTCAGCCTTTTCTAATTGATTATTCGACAGATAATTTGCAGCTTGAATTAAAGAGGACGGACATAATTTCTTGTTCATAAGTTATAAAATTAATAAAATATACAATTAATATGATTTATTAATAATCAAATACAAATATAATCTAATTTTATTATTAATAATATTTTATTGAATAATAATATATTTTACTAAAAC
>MNXO01000100.1 GCA_001872995.1 Bacteroidetes bacterium CG2_30_32_10
AAGAATAACACTGCACAGTAGGTTACAGCATGACGATGCTTGGGTCATCTATTCTAAGCCACATTTATTTAGTGAAATAAAGAGGGCATGGGCGTTATGGATTTTGTCTAATCAGAGTTTCTTAAGCCAACTTAATAATAGTTGGGGATACGAACGTCAAGAAAACAAATTGAGTGTTAAAAACACAAACAAAAAGGCTGCATTTACAGAAGAATTAGCAATAAGGCTTCAAAATGTTCAAATAGAGTGTGCTGATGCGTGCATTATAATCAATAGTAGAGATAGTGAAGATTCTTTCTTTTACGTTGACCCTCCTTATGTGGGTGCTTGTCAGGGTCATTATGATGGGTATTCGCAGGACGACTTTGAGAAGTTACTGAAAACGTTAGCTAATATTAAAGGTAAGTTTCTTTTATCTAGTTATCCAAATGATGTACTTAATGAGTATATAAATAAGCATAAGTGGTACACAAAGGATATTGTTATGAATTGCAGTGCATCTGGTGCGAGAAAGAATAAGACAGAGGTATTAACAGCCAATTATGTAATATAACAGATTTTACCATCTTTCTGGCTTCAGGGAGATGGTATTTTTATTTTGTGCGTGTCAAAATATTTCGGACATTTGGATTTATTTTTTTGGACATTTGGTTTTTGCGATTATAGTAAACAACAAATGTCTTGTGAAAGAGAGAGTTTCAATAAAGAAGAAACTATAAATCAATATTTAGAAATCAGAAATAGCAAAATAGTAGAGGCTGCTTCCGAATTGGTTGATAACGGAAAAGCTGGGACTCTCTCGCGGATTGAGGAAATTATTGAATTTTCCAAAACAATGAATTATAAAAATATCGGACTGGCTTATTGTTATGGAATGGAAAAACAAGCAAAAGTCTTACAGACTATTTTTTCCGAAAATGGATTAGTTATTATTCCTATTTCTTGCAGTGTTGGAGGATTAAAACAGAGTGAAATAAACACAACAACTTGCATACACAAAGTTACATGCAATCCCATTGGTCAGGCACAGCAATTAAACGCCGAAAATATTGATTTTACTATTATTTTCGGAATTTGTTTGGGACATGATATTTTATTGCAGCGTAATCTTAATATGGATTTTACCACACTCGTTGTTAAAGATAGGGTTTTTCATCACAATCCCCTGAAAGCATTAGAAATAAAGTAAAAATGAAATTAAATATAAATAATATGGAAATAACATTTGACGGCGGTAAAGTAATAAGTGCTCATATAAATGGGCATACTATCAGCACCGACCAACCAAGAAATGGAGGTGGACAAAACTCTGCTCCTCCTCCCTTTGAATTATTTTTAGCATCTATTGGCACTTGTGCAGGAATTTATGTTAAATCATTTTGTGACCAGCGAAATATCGCAACTGAAAATATCAAAATTATTCAACATGCAGATTATAATCGAGAAACTGGTTTGCCTACGAATATTAAAATTGACATTCAATTACCAGCAGATTTTCCTGAAAAGTATAAAGCAGCCGTCATCAGTGCAGCAGAACTTTGCAAAGTAAAGAAAACAATTGCCAACCCACCAAAATTTGAAGTAATAACATCTATAAATTAAAAAAAAATGAACAAAGAAAAATCAGGTTTTAACACCAAATTAATTCACGCAGGTGAAATTCACGATCAGTTTGGCTCAGCTACTGTGCCAATTTATCAAACATCCACATTTTCATTTGAAAGTGCCGAAGAAGGTGCAAAATGCTTTGCAGGAGAAAGCGATGGATATATATACACTCGTATTGGAAATCCAACGATCAACGCATTAGAACACCAAATTACAGCTATAGAAAATGGTTTTGGAGCAATTGCAGTAAGTTCTGGAATGGCAGCTGCCTCCACTATTTACTTATCTTTATTGAGCTCTGGCGACCATATTATTAGTACTGATGCTATTTATGGACCAGCTCGTGGAGTAATGGAAAAACAATTTGTTAGGTATGGTTTTCAATCTACATACATTAATACAACCGATGTAAAAGCTATTGAGAAAGCAATACGTCCTAATACTAAAGTTTTGTATATAGAAACACCTGCTAATCCAACAATGGATATTACAGACCTAAAAGCTTGTGCTGAAATTGCTCATAAACATAATATTATATTGGTAGTTGACAATACTTTTTGTAGTCCTTATTTGCAAAATCCATTAGATTTAGGTGCTGATGTTGTTTTTCATTCAATGACAAAATTCATTAATGGTCATGCTGATATTGTTGCTGGAGTAATTGTTGCAAAAGAAGAAAAAATGTACAAACAATTGAGAAATATGATGGTATTGCTTGGATGTAATATGGATCCACACCAAGCATATATGGTTCATAGAGGTTTAAAAACTTTATCTATAAGAATTGATAGAGCACAAGATAATGCAATGAAAGTCGCTGAATTTCTTGAAAACCATCCAAAAGTTGCTTGGATAAAATATCCTGGTCTTAAATCGCATCCACAATACGAATTGGGCAAGAAACAAATGAAAGGAAATGGTTCTATGATTAGTTTTGGACTGAAAACAGGGTTTGAAGGAGCAAAAGTATTAATGAATAATGTGCATCTGGCATTATTAGCCGTTTCACTTGGCGGAGTAGAATCGCTTATTCAACATCCAGCCTCTATGACACACTCAAAAGTATCAAAAGAAGATAAACAAAAAGCAGGTATTTCAGACGATTTAATTCGATACGCTGTTGGTATTGAAGATGTAAATGATATTATTGATGATTTAAAACATGGGTTAGAAAAATGCTAATCTATACTAATACCGACTTGCGAACAAGTATGTGATTTATCTCACTACGGTTATAAATCACAATTGTTAGTTTGTCGGCATATACAAAACCAGCCAAAATATTGTATTTTATATTTCTTGTTGTTGGTTTTGTAAAAGGTTAACGAATTAATTATTTAAAAATGAATAACAATATAAAAATTGCAATACCAGTTACGAGCAACAACCAGATTGATGACCATTTTGGTCATTGCGAATTTTATGGAATATATACTATTTCCGAAAAAAATGAAATAGTTGATGTAAAAACAATAAAATCAGCAGAAGGATGCGGATGCAAATCGAATATTGCAAGTGTATTAGCATCACAAGGAGTTACTGTGATGCTTGCTGGCGGCATTGGTGGTGGAGCTATTAATGTGCTTAACAATTCAGGAATAACCGTAGTTAGAGGTTGCTCTGGCAATCCCGAAGAAATGGTGAAACAATATATTTCTGGTTCCATTAGCGATAGCGGTGAAAGCTGTAAACAACACGAAGAACATCATGGCGAAGGGCACGATAAGGGACATGTTTGTAATCATTAAATTTGCAATCTTATATTTACCTTGATAGTGGTTCAATATTACTATTTAATAAATAAAAAAAGAGCCTGCTTACAATAAACAGGCTCTTTTTTTGTTAAAATATTAATTAGAAATTAGCACTTATACTTGCAACGTTTCTGTTATAAACGTTACCAGAAACGCAATTATTAAATGTATTACCAATTGCAGTTATTCCCGTATTGGTATTATCCATTCTTGAAGCACCATAAGAAGTTGAAAACTTAAATGTATTATTTGTTAATGTAATTAATGGGGTGTCATAAATATAAAGTGCACCATAGTTAGTGTTTTTTCCACCATATTCAATATCGCAATTTTCAAATTTACAAGCGAGGGAAGTTTCAATCCAAATGCAATTCCAATATCCAGGATCTTTTGAATAACCAGTAAAAGTGATTCTTTTTGTTGGAGTTCCATTTGCAATTATTTTTCCACCATCGTTTACTGATAAATAAGTGGAAGAACCAAATGCCAAGGTAGTTCCTTCCTGAATAGTTAATGCTATATTAAATGATAATCCTCCTTCAAAATAATAAGGAATAGATAGAGCGTTCATTGTAGCATCGTATTCAATACCTGTATTGCCAGGAATATGGATAAAATTTAAAGTATTGTTTGTGAATATATTTGTTGCATTAATAGCCATAATAGATTCAAAGGAATAAGCATAAACAGGATTTTTTAAACATTTTTCAATAGTGTTGCCTGTAAATGTAGTCAATTTACTAGCGCCATCTAAACCTACTCCATTCCCTAAAGAACCACTGATGGTGCAATTTGATATTTTAAGTTTTGCATCACCCCATAAATTAATGACAGAATAAATATCATTTGATCCACCATTAATAAACTGGACATAGCTAAATTCATTATCCGCACGATTGGAGTTAATTTCAAACCCATACCAAGAGCCGATATTAGGATTATTTATTGGTCCTGAAAAAATTATTGGGTCTGCAGCAGTTCCAACCATTTTTAACCCTGCATTTTGTTTAACAGTAATACCTCCATCTACTCCTGTGAATAATATTTTAACACCAGGTTCAATAGTTAAGAGTGCATTTCCACTTATTGTAAATGTTCCATCAATAATATAATCAATGCCTGCACTTCTATTTACCAACGTTTGATTTGTTGACATACTGCCACTCAATGTTTGTGGGTCGAGTGGAGAGGCACCACCAATGGTTACAGTTGCTGTATAAACTACTGTGCTGCCATCTTCGGCTGTAACAGTGTAGTTTATTGGATTTGTGAAGTTTTGTGCAACTCCAGAGGCAGGATTAATAGTTGCTTTATCAGAAATACCAATTCCTGTAATCATATTGGCAACGTTTGTGCCAACAGGAAAATCAGCTACAATTGATTTGGTTGCTTCATTGATGGTAGCAGTTACCGCTGGTGTTACAGAAATAAATTGAAAAGTAAGCACTTTTTTCTCGCTACTTTTTGTTTCCTTTTTATCTTTTTTACAAGAGGTGGATACCATAATTGCAAATAATGTGAATATTACCAACAATCGAATTGATGTTTTTAATGTTTTCATATTTTTTATATCCTAAATTCAAGTAATTAATGCAACTTTTAACGAGGAAAACAATTTATTAATATTTTTCAAGACAAAGGAGAAAGAAAAAATCTTTCCCTTCGCCCTGATGGATAAAGTTTAATTTTGCCCTCTCCTCGTCAAAAAAAAAGTTGCAATATGAAACATTTAACCGTAGAACAAAGATACACAATATGTGTAATGAAACAGCAAGGATACAAACAAATTGAAATTGCCAAAGTAATAGGAAAAGACAAGTCGATTGTAAGTCGTGAATTGAAAAGGAACTGTGATAAACGCAGTAGTA
>MNXO01000017.1 GCA_001872995.1 Bacteroidetes bacterium CG2_30_32_10
TAATTGATACAACGCTCCCATTATGAGTAGTCTATAAAAAAATAGTTAGCTACTACTCCATTTTTGGAGTATGATAAATAAAACTTTCTATAAGCTACTCCAATTTTGGAGTTCAATAAAAAAAACTTTCTATAAGTTACTCAAATTTTAGAGTAATAACCCTAAGACTTCAGATATGCTATTCCATTTTTGGAGTAACGACCCTGAAACTTCAGATATGCTACTCCATTTTTGGAGTACGAACCCCGAAGGCAATTAGCAAGGGTTTTGATTTTTTACTGTTTTAAAAACTTTTTTGGGAGGTAAATAAAAAATAAAATTTAAACGTTCCCCTATTTTTTAGATGAGGGTGTTATTTATTAAACCCAAAAATGTGCAATAAAAAATGTACAAAGAAAAATGAACAATTATTGTATTTTCAAGTTATTGTCAACCCGTTTACCCGTCCACTTGTTTACTCTTTTCAATTTATCAAATCCTTGCATTATCATTTCCCTTTGCCTAAAAAGGCATTACTTTTCAGCAACGATTTTGGCGTGCAAAAATTCACGATTGAGGCGGGCAATATTGGTTACTGAAATCAATTTAGGACATTCCACTTCGCAAGCATAAGTGTTGGTACAGTTTCCAAAACCAAGTTCATCCATTTTTTTAATCATGTTTTTAACACGTTCCACCGCCTCCACTTTACCTTGGGGCAGCAATGCAAACTGCGAAACTTTTGCTGCAACAAACAACATGGCAGAAGCATTCTTGCAAGTAGCCACACAAGCACCACAACCAATACAAGCGGCAGCATCCATCGAAAGGTCTGCATTTTTCTTGCTAATTAGAATGGCATTGGCATCTTGAGCACTACCTGTATTGATAGAAACAAAACCACCCGCTTGAATAATTTTATCCAACGCACTTCTGTCCACTACCAAATCTTTGATAATTGGAAAAGGTTTGGCTCTCCATGGTTCAATAACGATGGTATCTCCGTCTTTAAACTTACGCATGTGCAATTGGCAAGTAGTTACGCCTAAATCTGGTCCATGAGGACGACCATTAATATATAAACCACACATACCACAAATGCCTTCGCGACAATCGTGGTCAAAAGCAACGGGGCAATCGGTAAAAGCAACAGAATCCTTGTTTTCACGGATCAACTGTTCGTTTAGCTGATCAAGCATCTCTAAAAAAGAACTGTCTTCCGAAACATTGTTAATTTTATAGGTTACGAATTTCCCTTTTGTTTTGGCATTTTTCTGACGCCAAATTTTAAGTGTAAGATTCATAGTATCGTTTATTAATTAAATGTTTTTAAAAATAACTTTTGTAATTCTATTGACTTATCAATAACTTCTTTATCCTTGGCAAAATTAAGATCTTTTAATACTTGGTCTTCTTGGTATCTAAACAATTTGCCATTCCAATAATAGTATCTGTATTCTTGTTTTGGAACATCTCCGTATTGGGTTGTTTTATAACAAAAAACAAGTTGACCTTTATCATATAAATATTCTTCATGCATTGTTCCAATAGCAATTAAAGAATTAATCTCAATTTTTTCCAAAACAATCCAGTCGGGTTGGTTCTCTTCTTGCTGAAATCCTGGTTGATCGTTGTACCAAAAAACTATTTTATTTGAATAAGTACCAACAGCTCTCCAAGAGCCATTGTTTGAATTGACATTTATTTCAGTGCTATATAAATTGCCCCAACCTTCTTCTCCTGGTAATTTGCTTTTAGCAATTTTATAATTGGTATCAGCATATAGTGTCTTAATTTTCTTAAGCTTATCTTCTTGTCCATAAGCGATGGCAGAATAAAAAAACACCAACAGCAAAAGAATTGGTAACTTTTTCATACTATTTATAATTTCTTTGTTTCAATTCAATATCTTTAAATTGAAGTTGTTCTTTATTAAGTATTGCAGCTTTTCCTTCACCTGCATATTCCCAGGCAGCGACATACTTAAAGTTTTCATCATCGCGAAGCGCTTCTCCTTCGGCTGTTTGATATTCTTCACGAAAATGACCTCCACAGGATTCTTTACGATGTAAGGCATCTGTAGCTAACAATTCGCCCAATTCAAAATAATTTGCCAACCTATCAGCTTTTTCTAATTCAGTATTAAATTCAGTGGTCTCCCCAGTAATTTTAACATCTTTCCAGAATTCATTTTTCAATTCATTAATTAACTCAATGCCTTTGGTCAAACCATTTTCGTTTCTGCCCATACCACAATGCTCCCACATAATTTTCCCAAGATGTTTATGAAAATCATCAACGGTACGTTTGCCTTTAACAGCCATTAATTTATCAATACGTTGACTTACTTCTTTTTCTGATTCAACAAAAGAGCTATCATCTGTTGATAATTTAGGAGTACGCAATTCTTTTGATAAATACTCGCCTAAAGTATAAGGAATAACAAAATAACCATCTGCTAATCCTTGCATCAATGCAGATGCACCTAAACGATTTGCTCCATGGTCAGAAAAATTACACTCGCCCAATGCAAAGCAACCAGGTATTGTTGTCATTAAATTATAATCAACCCATAAACCACCCATTACATAATGAACAGCAGGATAAATCATCATTGGGCTTTCATAAGCATTGACATCCATTATTTTTTCGTACATCTGGAATAGGTTTCCGTAACGTTCTTCTATCGTATGTTTCCCGTGTTTTTTTAATGCATTTTCAAAATCGAGGTAAACAGCCAAACCAGTATTATTCACCCCAAAACCAGCATCGCAGCGTTCTTTAGCAGCTCTGGAAGCCACGTCTCTTGGCACCAAATTGCCAAAAGCGGGATAACGTCTTTCTAAATAATAATCTCTATCTTCTTCTTTGATAGAATTGGCATTGATTGATTTGGTTTTAAGCTTGTCGGCATCTTCTTTATTTTTAGGAACCCAAATACGACCATCATTTCTAAGACTCTCGCTCATCAATGTTAGCTTAGATTGTTGTTCGCCATGAACAGGAATACAAGTAGGATGAATTTGGGTGAAACAAGGATTTGCGAAGAATGCGCCTTTTTTATGAGCCTGCCATATTGCAGAGGCATTGGAACCCATGGCATTGGTAGATAAAAAGAAAGTATTTCCATATCCACCCGTAGCTAAAATAACGGCATTTGCAGAATGTCTTTCAATTTCACCTGTAATTAAATTTCGAGTGATTATGCCTCTTGCTTTTCCGTCAACAACTACCAAATCTAACATTTCGCGACGAGGGAATAGTTTTACTGTTCCTTTGGCAACCTGGCGGCTTAAACTGCCATAAGCTCCTAACAATAACTGTTGTCCGGTTTGACCTCTAGCATAAAATGTTCTCGAAACTTGAGCACCACCAAACGAACGATTATCCAACAAACCACCATAATCTCTGGCAAAAGGAATTCCTTGAGCAACACATTGGTCAATAATGCTATTGCTTACTTCTGCCAAGCGATATACATTCCCTTCTCTTGCTCTGTAATCACCACCTTTAATAGTATCATAAAATAAACGATAAACACTATCGCCATCGTTTTGATAATTTTTAGCAGCATTGATGCCACCTTGAGCAGCAATGCTATGAGCTCTTCGAGGGCTATCTTGATAACAGAATGATTTAACATTATACCCCAATTCGCCTAAAGAAGCTGCCGCAGAAGCTCCTGCCAAACCGGTGCCAACAATAATAACATCAAATTTCTTTTTATTTGCAGGACTTACCAAATTGCAGTTCGATTTATAAAACGACCATTTGTCTTGTATGGGTCCTTCGGGTATTTTTGCATCAAGTGTTGTCATATAAACTATATTATTTGCTGTTATCGAAAATATTAATTGTAAAAAAACATAAAATAAATAGGAATTAAAATAAAACCTCCTGCAACCACAATAGAGTAAATGGTTGCAATAACTTTTAATGCTGGAGTATAATGATTATGGTTAACTCCCAGTGTTTGAAAAGCAGATTGAAAAGCGTGATTTAGGTGAAATCCAAGTAATATCAATAGGGCAATATAAATAAAAGAGTATATTTTATTAGAGAATAATAAAACAGCCATTGTATAAAAATCATGAACCCCCACCCCAACAGGAGGCTCTACTATTCCCAATTTTACAAAGTAAAAGTTCATAAAATGAATGGCAAGGAATATAAAAATTACCAAGCCAGTCCAGATCATATACTTTGAAAAGAAAGATGTTTTTGATTTGTTCATCACATAATATCCTACTGGTCGGGAAATCCAGTTTTTAATTTGAAGAATAACCCCCACTAAAGCGTGTAAAATGAAACCACCAAAAAGGAAAACCTCAAAGATTTTGATAAGCACATTGGTCGTCATAAATTTAACGGCTTTCGAATATAGGAGACCTCCATCATCTAATAATAACATCAAATTAATGGTAAGATGCACCAATAGAAAAATAATTAAAAACAAACCAGCCAAAGCCATAATTAACTTTTTGCTGATGGATGATACCTGAAATAATTTGCTGTCCATAAAAATTATTTTAAATTTACCAATTTGTAAAATAAATTTTCATTTACTTTGTATTAAATAACCAAACAAATTTATGGTTTATTTAATTCAATCACAAATATTATTTATTATTTAAATTAAAATTATGAAATATTTACCTATTAAACAACAACTCTTTGTTAAAAATCGTGAAAGATTTTGCAAACTTTTAAAACCAAATTCCATTGCTATTTTTAATAGCAATGACGAAATGCCTCGCAATGGTGACCAAAATTTCTTATATCGTCAAAACTCCGATATGTTTTATTTGAGTGGAATCGACCAAGAACAATCTATACTGGTTATTTATCCCGATTGTGTTCGCAAAGAATACCGCGAAATTCTGTTTCTACGCGAAACAAACGAACATATTGCCGTTTGGGAAGGACACAAATACACAAAAGCAGAAGCTACCGAAGCTTCGGGTGTTAAAAATATTATTTGGTTAGATTCTTTCGATAGTGTTATGAAAGATTTAATGTCAAATGCAGAACATGTTTATTTGAATATGAACGAAAATATTCGTTTAGCAACTACTGTTCCTTATAGAGACGTTCGCTTTGCAAATGAATGGAAGTCAAAATACCCTTTCCACAAATACGAAAGAGCTGCACCATTGGTTACCAAATTACGTACTGTTAAATCTGCCGAAGAAGTAGAATTAATCCAAGAAGCTTGCAACATTACAGGAAAGGCATTTGATAAAGTAATGCGTTTTGTTAAGCCTGGAGTAATGGAATATGAAGTGGAAGCCGAAATTATACACGAATTTATTCGCAACAGAGCAAATGGTCATTCATACAACCCTATTATTGCATCAGGTGCAAGTGCTTGTATTCTTCATTATGTTGAAAACAATAAACCTTGTAAAAATGGTGATTTAATTTTGCTTGATTTTGGTGCCGAATATGCCAATTATGCTGGAGATTTATCAAGAACTATTCCTGCAAATGGTAAATTTACAAAACGTCAAAAAGATGTTTACAATGCTACCCTACGTGTAATGAAGTTTGCAACTAGCAAATTAGTTGTTGGCACTACTATTGATGCTTATCATGCTGAAGTTTGTAAAAAAATGGAACAAGAGTTGATTGGCTTGGGCTTATTTACAATAGAAGATGTTAAAAAACAGGCTCCTAATGCTCCCTTATTTATGAAATATTATCCTCACGGCACTTCTCATTTTATGGGTTTAGATGTGCACGATGTGGGTTGCAAACAAGAACTTCTCCAAGATGGAATGGTTTTCAGTTGCGAACCTGGCATTTATATTCCTGAAGAAGGCATTGGTATCAGAATTGAAAATGATATTCTTATTACCAAAAACGGTCCAGTGGACTTGATGAAACATATTCCTTTGGAAGTAGAAGAAATTGAAGCCATTATGGCAAAAGGAAAATAAGGAGTAAATTATTATATCAAAAAAGCCTGTTATTATCAATTCAGACTAAAAGAGACATCTTTAATAATTGACAACTTTTCATCAGACCAACAAACCTTACCAAAATATTATGTAAATTTGTACTCAGAGAAAATTGAAAATGGATATAAAGGCTGACATATATTTAGGAGACAGCAAGGAAAAATTAAAACTTTTACTTGATAACTCAGTAGACTTAATCGTAACTTCTCCGCCTTATGCAGACCAACGAAAACAAACTTATGGAGGTATTCCTCCCGATAAGTATGTGGAGTGGTTTTTGCCAATTTCAAAACAACTTTTGCGAGTATTGAAACCCACTGGGACCTTTGTTTTAAACATCAAAGAGAAAGTTACAGAAGGTGAGCGTAATACTTATGTTATGGAGTTAATACTTGAAATGCGTAAACAGGGATGGTTGTGGACAGAGGAATTTATTTGGCACAAAAAAAACTGTTACCCTGGAAAATGGCCAAATCGCTTTCGTGACGCTTGGGAGAGGCTTCTTCAATTTAACAAAGACCGCAAATTCAATATGTATCAAGAAGAGGTTATGGTTCCAATGGGCGATTGGGCAAAAACACGTCTTAAAAAGCTTTCTGAAACCGACAAAATTAGAGACAATTCGAAAGTTGGAAGCGGATTTGGTAAAAATATTTCAAACTGGATAGACAGAGAAAAAGCCTATCCAACGAATGTAGTTCACCTTGCAACAGAATGCAATAACAAAAATCATAGTGCTGCATTCCCAGAAGAATTACCAGAATGGTTTATTAAACTATTCACAAAAGAAAATGACACAGTTCTTGACCCATTTATGGGTTCAGGAACTACATTAAATGTTGCCAATAGAATGATGCGTCATTCAATCGGCATTGACATTGTTCCAGAATATTATGAAATGGTCAAAAACCAGTTAAGACCTGTCGAACTTTATTTATTTGAACCTACATTAAAATATGAGAAAATTAAATCTGATTGATGTAACGCAATACGTTGAAAAAAACATTGGAACATTTCATCAAAAGCGCATCCAAAGTCTTGACGATTTGAAGCTTTCAAAAGTTCTTAAGCGAAAAAATCCTTATCTCTTTAAAGCAAAATTCGTTCTGACAGCAGAGCAAATTATACGTGGAATTGTAGATGCTCATATTTCTTCAAATGAAGAAACTATTTTTGGCGACTGGCTTGAGGGACTTGTCCTATTCATTAATGAAAAAGTATATGGCGGTCAAAAATCAGGCATTACAGGCATTGACCTTGAATTTGACAATGAAGGAATTAGAAATATTATTACAATAAAATCAGGACCTAATTGGGGCAATAGCTCACAAATTACAAAAATGGTAACAGATTTTAAGACTGCAAAAAAAACTTTAAGAACAAGCAATTCGCAACTTAATATTGTTGCGATTAATGGTTGTTTTTACGGTAGAGACAATAAGCCTGATAAGGGAGACTATTTTAAATATTGCGGACAAGTTTTTTGGGAGTTTATATCAGGAAACAAAGATTTATATATTGATATAATAGAACCACTTGGACACTTGGCTAAGGAGAAAAATGAGGACTTTATAAAATCTTATTCGCAAATGATTAACAAATTTACAAGAGAATTTGCTAATGAATTTTGCAATGACAATGGGGAAATAAATTGGGTAAAACTAGTTTGCTTTAATTCATCCTCTAATTAATCAAAAGGCAAATTATTCAGCCAATATCAATGCTTTGTTATTTAACACTTCCAACACGCCTCCTTTAATATCAAAGTATTGGGTTTTATCATTTTCGTCAATTACTTTCACCTTGCCTAACTTAAGCACTGAAATAATGGCGGCATGGTTATTTAATATTTCAAAAGAACCATCTACACCAGGTAGTTGAACTAAACTTACATTACCAGTAAATATGATGGCATCGGGCGAAACTATCTCTAAAAGCATATATTATCAAGTGTTAATGTTCAACTTTCTATTTATTTCCTTCAGCTTGGGCGATTAGTTTTTTACCTTTTTCAATGGCCTCTTCAATGGTACCTACCATGTGGAAAGCTGCTTCGGGATATTCATCTACTTCGCCATTCATTATCATATTAAAACCTTTTATAGTATCTTCAATACTTACAAAAGCACCTTTCATTCCTGTAAACTGTTCTGCCACGAAAAATGGTTGCGACAAAAATCGTTGCACTCTTCTGGCGCGTTGAACTACCAATTTATCTTCGTCAGACAGTTCATCCATCCCAAGAATTGCAATAATATCTTGTAGTTCATTATATCTTTGTAATATTTCTTTAACACGTTGTGCCGTATCGTAATGTTCCTGACCAACCACATCTGGTGAGAGAATACGAGAAGTAGATTCCAAAGGACTTACCGCAGGATAAATACCTAATTCCGATATTTTACGACTTAATACGGTAGTTGCATCAAGGTGCGAGAAAGTAGTTGCAGGAGCAGGGTCTGTTAAGTCATCTGCAGGCACATAAATTGCCTGAACCGAAGTAATAGAACCTCTTTTTGTTGAGGTAATACGTTCTTGCATAATTCCCATTTCGGATGCAAGCGTTGGCTGATAACCAACTGCAGAAGGCATTCGACCAAGCAAAGCAGAAACTTCAGAACCGGCTTGGGTAAATCTGAAAATATTATCAATAAAAAGCAGGATGTCTCTACCGCCTGTTTTTTCATCACCATCGCGGAAATATTCAGCTACTGCAAGACCAGATAATGCAACCCTTGCACGTGCCCCTGGTGGTTCATTCATTTGTCCAAAAACTAAAGTTGCTTGCGATTTTGCCAACTCAGTCATATCCACTTTCGACAAATCCCAGCCACCAGCTTCCATGCTTTTCTTAAACTCATCCCCATACTTAATTACACCAGATTCTATCATTTCTCTTAACAAATCATTTCCTTCTCTGGTTCTTTCACCAACACCAGCAAAAACAGACATTCCAGAATAAGCTTTAGCTATATTATTTATCAATTCCATAATGATCACTGTTTTGCCAACACCAGCACCGCCAAACAACCCAATTTTTCCTCCTTTTGAGTATGGTTCAATAAGGTCAATTACTTTTATTCCAGTGTAAAGAACCTCTTTGCTTGTTGATAAATTTTCAAACTTAGGCGGGTCGCGGTGAATGTCATAAGAAGTAGTTTTAGGAACAGGTCCAATACCATCTATAGCTTCGCCAATCACATTAAACAATCGTCCTCTGATAATTTCTCCTGTTGGCATATTGATAGGTCTTCCTAAACAAACAACCTCCATCCCTCTACTAAGACCATCAGTAGAATCCATAGCAATTGTACGAACAACATCTTCTCCAACATGTTGCTGACATTCGGCAATAATTTTACGACCATCATTTTTAGTTATCTCTAATGCATCATAGATATTGGGGAGATTTTTTTCATCTTCAAACACAACATCTATAACAGGTCCAATAATTTGAGAAATTTTCCCAACACTTTTCACTGACATATCTTTATTTTATTTAAAAATTTGACCTATAAATTCAATCATCAAAAATACTACATTTTTAATTACAAAGAAAATGCTTTAGCGACTAATATTTTTATAATTTTGAAAAAATAATTAACCTTTAATTATAAACGTGAATATTCATTACAACCTCAATGATTTCGAAGAGCTAAACTATCCCGTAGTAACTATGGGTTCTTTTGATGGAGTTCACTTGGGGCACTTACAAATTTTATCTAAAATGGTTGAAATTGCTCGCAAAGAGCAAGGAGAAAGTGTATTATTTACATTTTATCCACATCCACAACAAATACTTTTTCCAAACCTGCAATCGCTTAAGTTTATTAACACACAAGCAGAAAAAATTGAACTACTTAGAAAAGCACAAATTGACCACCTTATCATTTTCCCGTTTTCTTTGGCTTTTTCAAAAATATCTTCCAAAGACTTTATTCACCAATTCTTAGTAGATAAACTTCATGTAAAAAAATTGATTAGTGGTTACGACCATCATTTTGGAAACAAAAGAGAGGGCAATTATAAATCTTTGTCTGAACTAGGGCAACTTTATGGGTTTGAAGTAGAAGAAGTACAAGCATTAAAAGTAAATAATATTGCTGTAAGTTCTACTGAGATTAGAAATGCATTATCTGTTGGAAACATAAAACTTGCTAATACTTATCTTGGATATAACTATTCTATTACAGGTACAGTAATTTTGGGCAACCAAATTGGTAAAAAAATTGGTTTCCCCACTGCAAATATAGAAATTGATGATAAGCATAAATTAATTCCTGCCAATGGCGTTTATGCAGTTTATATAAACATTGAAAGCATTATTTATAAAGGAATGGCTAATATTGGCACTCGTCCTACCTTAAATTTAAAAGAAAAAAGTTTTGAAGTACATATTTTTAACTTCGATAATGAAATTTACAACAAGTCTATCACTGTTAAATTTATTGATAGAATAAGAGATGAATATAAATTTTCTGATTTGGATGCACTTAAAACCCAATTAGCAATAGATAAAAACAATGCTTTAAATATTTTACTATAAAAACGAACTATTCTTCTGTTTTTTTCATTTCTTGGATTTTCAAAATCAATTTTTCAATCCTTTTTTCAAGCAAAGAAGGATTGCTTCTAACTAAAATCCCTTTATATTTTTCAGATTCTACAATAGCTTTGCATATATCTAACTTGTCTTGCGTTTGCGAATAAAATATTTTCTTATCTAAAAAATATTTTGCCAAATATTCTTGCTCTGTTTGTCCAGGAGTTGGAATTAATATTGCTTTTTTACCCAAAATACATAAGTCCATAATGCTCGAGTATGCTGCTCTGCAAAAAACAAGGCGAGATTGTTGCATAAATTTTGCTATTTCATTAGAAGTTAAATAAGGAAATAGAGTGATGTTTTTAAAGATTGTTTTTTCTTTAATAATTTTAGGCTTTCCCAATATCATTAATACATTTATCTCTTTATTGCTTAACTGCTCCATCAATATTTTTTCTAATATTGTTCGCTGAGGCTCTGGTCCTGATAGGATGACCATTAAATCAAATATATAGTTTTCCGATTCTAATAACCCTCTTGTCTTTTGAAGATGAGATTGTGGACCAATAAAATAAACAGTTCGTAATTTAGGATATTTGTGCGATAAATCACCAGAAAGATTTATTTTTCCACTATAGTCGGGAACCCAGCATTCTGAATATTTTGTAATAAAAAAAAGATGAAATAAATAAAGAAATGGTTCTGCAAATTTCAACCAAATAGGACATTTTACCATCAACTGATGAGTAATATATACTGTAGGTATGTGCTTAGAAAACAACCCAAAGCGATTGTCCGAAATAACGGCATCAATTTGATGTTTTTTAATAATTGATTTTAATTTTTGATGCTCTCTAAATATTTTATAAAGAATTGAAGGCGTTTTAAGCAGCATATAAAGCCCCATCCTTTTATTTGAAGGATAAGAAATGCTATAATCAGTGAACAAAACAAATGTTAAGGATGGATATTCCTTCTTTAACAATTCCATTGAATTGCCAGAACCCGCAATGATAAGATTTACTTTTTTTGATAACAACAGCTCTATTATAGGTATTGTGCGGCTTGCATGACCTAAACCCCAATCTAATGGACAAATTAATATTGTTACTTGTTTATGCAATAGGTTAAATAAATTAAATACGCGTTTAAATCAGTGTATTAAAATAATATTGAAGAATAAAAGTATCACAATTTATTACCAAATTAAATTAACCGTTTTTCTATTTATAAAAGATTTGCTAATTGCATTTTAAAATAAAGCTCATATTTATTTTCATTGGCTATAAATAAAAAATTTAACGCTGATAAGGCAAATTATTTATGATTTTAATGATTGTTTAAAATATAAATACAAATTTACAAATTTAAACCAAACTTAAACTATAGAATTTTAGGCTGAGATACTATATTATAATTTCATTGGTTTTTTTTAAAAATCAAATTTTCGGAAATAAGCCCTGCCAGGTTTTATAAACCTGGCAGGGCTTAATATCGCCATTTTAGAATTAAAGTAATTTACTCCTTAATTATTTTCTCACTAAAAACCTTAACATTATCCAATATAAGGCTTGCAATATACACTCCTGGCTTTAATGCCGATGCCACCACCTGCAACTGCCTCACATTATTACTCAACGTAGTTGAATACACCAACCTTCCCATCACATCCCTCAACTCAAAAACCCCTTTCTTACTCTCCTTCGGAATACTATAATTTATAGCAAATACCTCTTTAAAAGGATTAGGGTAAATTAACATTTGTGCCCCTGCATTGGGGTTAAACTCCGCAATGCCCACATCACAATTGGGTATTAAACAACCCATACTATCAGTTTTAAATAACCAAACATCCTGCTCTCCTGTTCCAATTTTTGGATATACAGTACCTACTCCAACAAAACCTAAATCAGTTGTTTGTTTTACCTGCATCAATTGATTTACATCTTCTGGTCCCTGTAAAAAAGCATATTCCCTATACCACAAACTATCGCTATTGCTTTTTATTTTATATAACCAGCCTATATTTTTAAAGAAAGTATCTTTTACTGCATAACCGCCACTCAGAATAAAATTACCATCTTCTAAGGTTTGTATGTATGTTGTAGCATTCATAGACTGAACATTGGCTATTTTCCTATTCCATTTCACGCTCCCATCCAGCCCTAATTTGGTAAGATATGGTTGTTTGTAATCTTCCACTGCAATTACAAAACGAGTAGTTATGCTATATGTAAAAAGGATGCAAGAATCTTTGCTCAAACAAAGTTTACCACCTCCATTGCTATAATTGGGGTCGCCATAAGATTTCTTCCACTCCTGGTTACCCAAACTATCTGTTTTAATTACTTCAGATATTCCCTTGTAAGAATTATTGCTGCCCATATAACCACCACAACCTCCGAGACAGAATCCTTTGTCCGGGGTTTGAATAACAGAAGCTCCTGAATATTGACGACTCGGATGTCCATCAGTAAATGTTTTATACCATTGTTGGTTGCCGTTTAAATCTGCTTTTAAAAGAAGATATTGATAACGAGTAGTTCCTGCATTTGCAAAACCTGTCAATATATAACCGCTATCAATGGTAATATTGCCACTATAAAAGCCATTATTATCATCGGACATTTGGTATTCTTTTTCCCATTTTTTATTTCCAACAGAATCTACTTTTATTAAGAATCCATAACCTTTTGGTCCTAGAGTTCTTATGCCACAAATTGCATAATGCTTGTCATTGGTCTGAATAAATGAGCCTGATAGTCCTGGATAATAATCATACCCCTCGGTAGTATAATCTTGTGTCCACTTCAAATTGCCTGTTGAATCTATTTGGCTCATAAACATATGGCATATCATATATTCGTCTTGAAACCCTCCTGCAATTAAATAGCCACTTTTATATGGGAAAATTCCTCTGCTGAGTTCCTGTCCTCCAGGAATGCTTATACGTTTATTAAAGTAGACGGATTGCGCATTCAACAAAGTGGTAAGAGAAAACAAAAAAAGGATAACTGTTTTTTTCATTACAATGAGTATTTTATATAACAAAAATACATTAAAAAAAGGAATCTTGCTGTAATACAAGATTCCTTTTTGTTAAATTATAGTACTACTAATTTGGTAACATTAGACCTTTTGCCATCAACAATAAGTATTACATAATAAATACCTTTTTTAAACGATTGGGTATTTATTTTCAGACTGTTATTGTTTTTTACTACTGCGTAGTTACCCATGTTTCTTCCAGTAATATCTGTTATTTCAATCGAAATATTGCTAACATCGCCCGATACATTGTATAGAACATTCACTTCTTCGCTGGCAGGGTTAGGATATAAAGTTAAACCATTTTCATTCATCAGTACCTTATCCATCAATCCCTCCAAGAGCAGTTCTTCGCTGCCTATTACTCCAATGTTATGCTCTTTGCTGTTTATAGGGTCAAGAATAGGTTCTTCATAATTTAATGTAATACCTTTTCCTCTTGTCTTTCCTTCTTTGCCCACAACAACTTCATTCACTTGTCGCAATGCGTTCAAATCGCTCATTTCGCCAAGGCTCAACGAAGGATGATTGATTGCATTTATCAGTATTTGTTGTTGTTCTTCATTCAGGTCATTATAGTTTTTACCCTCACTTTGCAAACTGCGTTTCAGTTCGTACAATTGTTTGTATTTATTATACTCATTTTGTGCATTTTCGCCAAGCATAAACATCTGAGGTATTTGATTAAGCAATTGTTCTGCCAAAGTATAATCATCCTTTGCAAAGTAATGATAAACCAACTGGTATTTTGCAGCAAGGCGTGGGTCGCGTTGCAACATCATACCAAGGCTATCGTTAGATGTTGGCAAAGAGTCGTGTGCATAAAAACTTTCAACAGTATTATATGCATTGTCTCTGGCAACAACTAATTTAGCTAATTTCAACCTTTCAACTTCCATGGCAGAAAACACATTTTCTTTGTTTTGTATCTGTTGCAATTGAGCAGCCGTCAAAGGAGGTTGCACTTGTTGCAATGCTTCCATCAACCAAGGCGTTTTTGCCACATGGGTATTCAACAACATCAGGTTTACCAGCAAAGTAGTTTGGAAACCTTGTTTGTGTATCAATGCAAGTAGCACATCCTCGCTCAGGTAGGGGGTATATTTGCGCAAATCGCTGTATAATTGACCATAACCTGTAGAAGGGCAGCTATTGATACGATTGACAAGGGCAATGGTGTTGCCATTATCCATTTTTTGTTTCAATGCAGCACTTGCAGCATCTATTTGAGGTTGCAATACATTGATTTGTTCTTTATAACTCCCAATACTACCCAAGCTTTTTCCTCCATCATAACTAACGGTTTGATTAGGACAATAATTATTTTCCCATGTAGTTAAATTCCAATTTATACCAGTATTTTGTAATGTAATCTTAGGTTTTTGCCCAAGTCTTGGTATAAGATTATATTGTGATCCATTATAGGTAATTGCATTGGATGAATAACATGGATAGTAAATCAAATTACCACTGCTGTTTACATAATTGGCAGGAGAACCTATTGTGCCATAAGTAAAGAGGTTTGCTGCAGGTATAGAATTTTGAGGTATCCAATAATCATAATACCCCTGTTGTTGTTTAATACCCTTGTCGTACCCGCTTACTTCTGTGGTAACTACTATATCATTGGTGGTTGTACCTATAAAATTGTTACACAGCAAATCCAATCCATTCATACCATCCACCCTGCGGTTATTATTCTGGGCATTAATTGGAGTTATTATTTTTGTAAATGAATTGCGGTATATTTTATTGTATTCTATACCAGAGTTATTAATAACAATACCATTTTCTGGCATATTAATAACATCGCTTGCACTTAAGGTGTTACCTTCTACATGGTAGTTGTTGCAATTGTCCAAATAAATACCATAAGCTTTGGTGTCGGGGTTTTGCGATTTATAGCTTATGGTGTTATTCATCACTTTTGCATCGGCAACTCCACTTAGGTAAATGGCATGAAAATTATTTGTAAATGTAGTCGTACAAATTTCAGGTTTTACCAGTGGGCTTGTATTAAAACAACGGATGCCATAAGTCATATCGTTAAAAACATTAGGTACAGAAGTTGGATTAATTGGGTCATTAAAGTTAAAACTTGCATCATGTGCATCAATACCAATACCACGCAATGTATAAGCGTTTGAAGTGTTTCCAATAAAAGTATTCGCACTAATATTTACATTTTTCACACCAGTAAGATAAATATAAGTAGGTCCACTCATTGCTGCATCCTGAGGAGCTATAGATTTGGTATATAAAAATGTACAGGCATTAATATTGCTTACATAATAAGACAATCCATAAACACTTGCATAACGTTCAATATTAATAGCTGTAGCATTGTTTTTAAAAATAGCACCATTGGCATTAACAATACCCCCACTTGAATAATAAGTAACAGTACTCTTTGCAGGTATATATGCATTCAGCACACAATGCACCCCAATCACTGCATTTTCTATAGTTGCACCATTCTTCAATTCCACATAACCTTGGTATAATGGGTCGTTTTGCATTTGATTTGGGTCGCCTTGCAATTCTATACCAGTCCATAAATAGTTTCCAAAAGAAGTAATAACACCTCCATTAACTATTAGTTTACCACCTTTCTTCACAATAATTCTGGCTTGCTGTGGCATTTGTAAAAAACAACTTACTTCGAGTGTTCCTCCATTTTCTACAATAATATCACTATAAACTCTCGTATTGTAATTCCACAACTGGTAATTGCTCACAATATAAGGATTGTTAGGAAAAAATACGCTGGGGTTTATAAATCGCTTTAAATTTGTCAAATGTATAGCTTTAACCATCTTGCCAACTTCTGTAGGAGGCAACCAATTGCCTGGCGCTTGGTACCCTTGGTGCATGATGCTATATATACATTCATTTAAACCGTAATGAGGTGGGCATTCATGAGCTAAATTAAAGCTATGACCCAATTCATGCGAAAAAGTTCTTGCTGAACCGCCAACCATCCATCTCAATATTTCTTCTGGGCTTACCCCCCATTTATCCCAACTATGTCTTACACAATAGGTAGTTTTTGTAAAACTATTTGGAGAAGCAACATAACTTTCAGCATTCATATTACTAAAATTAGGATAATTTGCCCAAGAAATTGTACATATATTAGGATCATCAATATCATTTATAACCATTTGATTGTATGAATATGCATCAACAGTTAAATATATATTAATACCAGGAGTTATTGATGGATCATTATTTATTTGATTCATTAATTGATTAGATGGGTATATACTTCCCCAATAACTGTCGTTTTGTACAAAAACTAATGAAAAATCAAAGTGAATTTTTATATTAGGGATATAAATTGGTTGCCCAGAAGCTGTATTAAAACAAGGAGGTATATTTCCAGGTTGTAATGCTACTAAATGAGACCATGTGTAATTTAATCCAATATCACTTGTTTCACCATTTATTACCCTGTTAAATAAATTAAAAGTATTAGCATCATTTGGGTAATTACCACTCCCATCTGTTTTCTGAATAATTATAATATTCAAATGTACTGGATAAGTTGGTGAATTTTCATTTGGTATAAAATTAAGAAGATTATTCCAAAATGCAGAAGGAGGAGATGAAAAACAAGTTGTTTGCTCAGGCACACTTGGAGTAATGGTAGTTGTATCAATAAATCCTTGCAAAAAAGGGTTTTGACCTTTCAAATTTGGCAATGCCATTAATACTAATAAACAAAAAATAATCAAAAATTTTTTCATTTTTTTAAAAATTAAATTAATAATCAATTTGATATAATACCCTTTCGCAATAAAACCACGATAACAATTGTTTTGAGGTATCTGCGTATAGCATATAAACAAACAAATATTTGCTATTTCTATAAAATTTTGATTATCTTTGTGTGCCTCTCCTTGGTTTTTGGTTCGTAATAATTTAATTAGCGTTAATTCTACAGCCTCCCTGGGGAGGTTTTTTTGTTTGGGTTGCAAGCCCTATTTACACATATCTTTAATTCTATTTATAATGTCATTTCTAATTGTGTTAGTTAAAAAAAAGGGTGTGTAACCTAATACTTATACCCAGCTTTAGTAAGGCATCTGCAAACGCCCGAAATGAACTGAAATAAGCAAAAGGAACACACCCTTAACGAGTGTGTTCACTTCAACTATCTCTCTCATTTCATTATTTTTGCAGTTTTTTACTAAAGAGAAATTTCTTAAAGCAACACTATATAATAATAGTTTTTATTTTTTATTTCATCTTAAATTTTTTAAATTTAGGTATTGTATTCATTTATTAATAGTTTATGAGCGTAAATGTATAAAATATAATTTAACAAAAAAAAACTTTTATGTTAAATTTTCATTCTTTTATTATAGTTTTTGTTATAATTTGATTATCACTTGTTAAAATTTTTATTAAATACAAACCAGATACTAATTGCTTTGTAGGTATAATCGTAATTTCACCTTTTGTTGTGCAACAATAAACTGTTTGATTTAATGCAGAAATAATTTCTATTTTGTAATCTGCTTCATTATTTAGTTTAACTTCAAAATAATCTGTAAAAGGATTAGGAAAAATAGTTACTTTATCATTATTTATTATTTCTTCAATGCCTATAGTAGTAGTTTCGCATGTTGGAGTTATCCCTGTGGTATATATACCAAGTATATTATCTTGGTAACATCTTAAAGGTCCATTAGAATTCATATCAAAAGTTGGAAACATGAATGTAGCATTCCCAATACCCTCAATAGCAAGTCCATCAAATCCAATTATTCCATTATTAGAGGTCAAATGAGTGTTCATTGTTTTTCTTTGTTGTCCATTAATGGTAATTGTGCTGGTAGATAAAACTTTTACGGTATCTTCCCAAGATGTAGGATATTCATCCAATATCCACCAATCGCCAGTATTGGCATTAAAATCATACAACAAACAAAATCTATTCAATGAATCAACATAGTAATATACCTTACGGCTTGATTCATACATATACAAGTTAAATTTATAATAATTTGGAGTTCCATCTGGAGCTGCCTTATATTCTATTAACTTACGACAATTAACACCGTTAATAACCGTATCTTTTTCAGAAACTATTTTAATAAATGAAGATAAATAGAGAGGATATTCATACGACATTGTATAATGCCAAGTTGCACCAATAGGTGCCCAATCTTGTGCTTTTGTTTTACTATAATTAAAAACAAAAACAAAAATTACTATTAAAAAAATAAGTCTATTTGTTCTCATAATTTTTAAAATTTAAGGTTAAAATTTTATTTGAAAATAAATTTAATTTTGGTTAATATTTTGCTATTAATTACTTAATTAGTATTTTTTCGTTGTTGCCCTTGCTTTCTATCATTTAGCAAGGGCTTGTCGCAATACCCTTTTGCAAATGGTTTATATTTGTTAATAACATATACAAATAATAAGAATCATCAGAAATAATTCCAAATTTTCTTAAAAAATTAATCATTATCAAGCACTTTGTCTTTATTAACCTCCATTTTATTAAACCAAAACCTTGCCACCAACAACTATGCTTGTTTATATAACCCAGCATCGAAAAGTAGCGAATAGCAGTAAACTGATTGTTATTGTAGGGGGGGGTAAATGCAAATATATAGTTGTTTAATCATTGTAATAAAAGATATTTATTTTGGTAGCACAAATATAGTTTTTTATTGTAAATAAAAAATATTTTTTTAATTGAATTTTTGTTTTTTTTGTTAAAATGAAGTTAAACAAATCAGAGACTTTTTAGCAAGTTTGTATTAGCTTTAAAAAAGTATTAAAACAAAAAAACCCTCCATAAAGAGGGTTTTCTGTATTTTAAAATTTAGATTGATTTAGAAATGTAACATTAAATATAATGCACCACCTAAATTACCAGTAGAAAGATTAAAATCACTTCCACCATCTACTTTTACTTTATCTTCGTTGATAGTTCCACTTGGAGCATCCCAGTTTTCAGTTATACCATAACCCTCGCCAGTTTTTGTATATTGAACACCCCAATTAAATTCGCCACCAATTGAAATTTTAGGCGCAAAGAAAAAGTCAGCACCAATAAAACCTCTAAGTCCACCGCCAATAGTGTTACCTAAGGTAACATTATTAACTCGATAACCATAAACTGGTAAATTAGTGCCAAAATCGTGAGAAGTAGGATTAACATTAGAAGCAGAAAAACCATTGCCATAAGTATAGTTAGTATTTCCAGAGGCATAAATAAAACGGAGTTCACCACCATAAAATCCTTGCAATCTACCGTAACCTCTTCTTTTTTCGAGACCAGCACCAATATTAACAATAGATGTTTTAACATTTTGAACATCTTCAACTGTTACATTGATATCTGGGGTAACGCCTTGACCATCTTTTATCACAAATTCTCTGTCTTCTTGGTTTCTAAATCCTAAGTTTAGTGTTACCCTAACAGCAGTGAGGTCATCTAAAAAATACTTTCCATAAATATTCATGTTTTCTTTATAATTAAAAGCAGGAACAGTATTATTTACAGCAGTATTATGTAAATTACCAACATATTTGAAAAAAGGAATTGCATCAATACCAATAGCAAAGTCGCCACCTGTTGGTAATATAGGAATACCCTTTTTTGATACTAATGCATCTTGAGCATTTACAACCGAAAAGGTTAAAAATGCAACAATGCATAACATTATTGTTTTCTTCATAGCTTTAATGAATTAAATTTTAAATAAATTATTTTTAGTTATAAAAAATGTCTGAATACTTTGTAGTACCTTTTATAACTACAACAGTTGGAGGATTTGCTGAAAAAATCTTTCTTGTATGGGTAATTGTGTCCCCTTGTACTTGATCATAAACAAAATCAACTGGATAAAGCGTAACTGTTACATCTTTATTTGCTGCAGCAATATTGGTAAAAGTATAATCGCCTGAACTGTTTACATTTGTTTCATATGAAATGTTTTCATAAGTAACCCCAGCAACAGGATTTGTAACCAAATCAGCAGAGTTAATAACAGCAATGATTTTAGTTCCAGTAGGAACATTTTCAATTGTAGTATTAGAAAGATCTAATTGAGCTTGAACTTTGCCAGACAAAGTTGCTGTTCCAACATTAGAGGGGGCGTTAGTTGCTTCTTCTTTTTTGCAACCACTAATAACTGCGATTAATAGAAGGGATGCTAAAACGAATCCCGATAAAACTGTTTTTTTCATATTTTTAAAGATTTAATTAATAGATTAACAATACAAAATTAAAAAATATTTTTAAATATCACTTTTTAAAGTACAAAAAAATATCACTTTTTTTGTAATCTATTGGTTGTAAAACAATTATCTAATTAACTTATTTTTCATTAAATAAAATAATGACACTAACTCCTTTTTTATTTTTATATTCAATGGAGCCATTTATTTGCTCAACCAGCGAATCAACTAATTTTAATCCAAGTGTTTCTGTGTTTTCCAAACTAAAACTTTTAGGAAATCCAATGCCATTATCTTTTATGGTTAATTTCCATTCTTTATTTCCTTTATTTTCGATTATTATTTTTATTTCTCCATTTATATTATTAGGAAAAGCGTATTTTGCCGCATTCGATACCAACTCAGTTATTATCATACCACAGGGAATTGCTAAATCAATGGGAAAAAATATTGGCTTCATTTCTGTTGAAACAGAAATGCCTCTTTCGGTTAAGTTATATGATTGAATAATGTTCGATAATAGTTCCTTTAAGTAAATTTGATAATCTATTCTAGCAAGGTTGTCGGATTGACATAATTTTTCGTGAACCAAACTCATCGAAAACACTCGATTTTTGCATTCATTTAAAATTTCAATTATTTTTTTATCTTTTGTATAACCAGATTGAAGATTTAAAATAGAGGAAACAACCTGAAGATTATTTTTTACCCTATGGTTTATTTCTCTTAGCAAAACTTCTTTTTCTATAAGAGAAACCTTTAATTGTTCTTCTGCGATTTTTTGTTCACTTACGTCTTGTATTGCAATATATTGATTGATAGCTTCAAACTTATTATTATATTGCA
>MNXO01000048.1:0-3440 GCA_001872995.1 Bacteroidetes bacterium CG2_30_32_10
TGTCACATTAGGTGGTCAGTCCGTTGGCTTTCGCAGCCCGTCTTTGTTTTTAAACTTGCCCATAACTTATTATTTATGTGATAAAACTACATAAAGCCTATCATTTTTAGCATGCTCTATGTGACTTCCATTACATTTTTTTTGTAAAAATACATTTTTTATTATCATAAATCATCAAATGGAGAATTAATATTTTGCAAACTTTTTTCACTCACATGAGTATATATTTCTGTAGTTTTGCTATTATTATGCCCAAGCAGTTCCAGGATGTATTATAAACCTACTCCTTATGCTAACAAAGATGCTGCAAGTATAAAATACAAGCAATCTCTTTATGATGGCAAGCAAAAATCAATATTGTTCATAAACCTGTTCATAAAAACCTTAAAAAAAATAAAACTTGCAAAACGCACTTTCGCATCTTATCTTTGTATTCAATAAATAAGAAATACCAATACCCAAACTTCACCTTTTAAAAACAAAACCATCTGCTATCGAAGAACATCTACCCTTTTACCAAGATTTTGGAAATTTAAACAACAATAGTCTTATTAATTAATTTGGTAAAGGAATGTTCTTTGACGTATTGGTATTTATTGAACCCATTTTATACCGAGTAGCTTTCAGAAAACAATGGAAATGGTTTTGAATCCCGACAAGTCGGGATGGCATTTACGCATCTATTTTTTCTAATTTGATGGTATATTTTAGAAAAAGATTAGTATAAGCGGTCAAATTCAGAATATTTCATCTTTGAAAGCAAATAGGTCTGAAATAAAAAATAAAACGCCGATAATGTTTTTTTGTTTAAATACTTCGGGTGGTTGTATCTTTAATTTTTTTAATTGATACAACGCTCCCATTATGAGTAGTCTATAAAAAAATAGATAGCTACTACTCCAATTTTGGAGTTCAATAAAAAAACTTTCAATAAGTTACTCAAATTCCAGAGTAATAACCCTAAGGCTTCAGATATGCCACTCCATTTTTGGAGTACGAACCCCGAAGGCAATTAGCAAGGGTTTTGATTTTTTTACTGTTTTAAAATCATTTTTTTCGACAGGCAATAAAAATGAATAACCCCGAGGCAAAGCCTCGAGGTATCTGAAAAAAAACAAAAATGCCACAGATTCACAGATTGATAGCATTAACAAAAAAATAATCTGTGAATCTGTGGCAATTATTTTTTATTTACCCCGCAGCAGAGCTGCGAGGAATTCTTTTGATTAAAAAACAAGTAAAAAAAACGGAGCTACTTAATATTAAATTTCTGCTTAAATTCTTCGATAGTTTTTTCAAGACCCGTTTCTAAATCAATCTTATATTTCCAACCAAGTTTATTTATTTTAGATACATCTAAGAGTTTACGAGGCGTTCCATCAGGCATAGAGGTGTTATATTTAATAGTGCCTTTAAACTCGCTAATATTTGCAATAATTTCGGAAAGTTCTTTAATGGAAACATCTATTCCGCAACCAATATTTATAGGAGTTGGTTCATTATAATTAAGCATCAAAAAATAACAAGCTTCTGCCAGGTCGTCAACGTGTAAAAACTCTCTTTTAGGGTTTCCTGAACCCCAAACCTCAGCAAATGCAGCATTTTTTTGTTTTGCTTCTACAAATTTTCTTATTAATGCTGGTATTACATGCGAACCCATTAAATCATAATTATCGTTGGTTCCGTATAAATTTGTTGGCATTACCGAAATAAAATTGCAGCCATACTGTTGTCTATAGGTTTCGCATAACTTAATACCAGTAATTTTTGCTAAAGCATAAGCATCATTGGTTGCTTCGAGAGGACCCGTAAGCAGATATTCTTCCTTAATAGGTTGTGGAGCCATTTTAGGATAAATGCACGAAGAACCAAGGAAAAGCAACTTTTTAACTTTGTTGATATAAGAAGCATGAATAATATTCGCTTCAATCATCACATTGTCATAAATAAATTCAGCTTTTTGTGTATTGTTTGCGTGTATTCCGCCAACTTTAGCAGCAGCCAATATAACATAATCTGGTTTTTCTTTAGAAAAGAAATTATTAATGTCGTTTTGATTTCGTAAATCAAGCTCTTCGAAAGATTTAAAAATAAAATTATTAAATCCCTCTGATTTCAACTTGCGATGAATAGCCGAACCGACCATTCCTAAATGACCTGCTATATATATTTTACCGTTTTTATCCATAATTCAATTAATTATCCGATTTTAAATCATTAACGCTTTTATGTCCGCCTTCTTTCAAATATTTATCACGTTTAAAAAGGATTAGGTCGGCACTTACCATTTCTTTCACCAACAAAGGCAAATCATATTTGGGTTTCCATCCAAGAATTGTTTTTGCTTTAGTAGGGTCACCAATTAAAAGGTCCACTTCTGTAGGACGAAAATATGCTTTATCAATTGCAATTACTTCTTTCCCTTTTTCAAGAATATAATCGGGATTACTACAAGATTTAACAATACCTTTTTCTTCAACGCCTTTTCCAACAAACTCTAATTCTATACCAACTTCGCGGAAAGCCATTATTAAAAAATCTCTTACGCTTGTTGTTTTTCCTGTTGCTATTACAAAGTCTTCTGGTTTATCTTGTTGCAACATAAGCCACATTGCTTCTACATAATCTTTGGCATGCCCCCAATCTCTTTTAGAATCAATGTTACCCATATACAACTTATTTTGTAAACCAAGTGCAATTTTTGCAACAGCTCTTGTTATTTTACGAGTAACAAAAGTTTCACCACGCAATGGAGACTCATGATTAAATAAAATGCCATTTACTGCAAACATATTATATGCTTCGCGGTAATTAACCATAATCCAATAGCTATATAGTTTAGCAACAGCATAAGGAGAACGAGGATAGAATGGTGTTTTTTCTGTTTGTGGTATTTCTTGAACCAAACCATACAATTCTGAAGTAGAAGCTTGATAGATTTTAGTTTTATTGGCTAAACCCAATATTCTCACCGCTTCCAATAAGCGCAAAGTTCCCACACCATCAGTATTGGCAGTATATTCTGGAACTTCAAAACTAACTTTAACGTGCGACATTGCACCGAGATTATATATTTCGTCGGGTTGTACTTCTTGAATAATGCGAATAAGATTGGTTGAGTCGGTTAAGTCGCCATAATGCATTTTAAATTTAACATCTTTTTCGTGTGCATCTTGATAAAGATGATCGACACGCTGGGTGTTAATTAAAGAACTGCGTCTTTTAATACCATGAACCATATATCCTTTGTCAATAAGAAATTTAGCAAGGTATGCCCCATCTTGTCCCGTAATTCCTGTTATTAATGCTTTTTTCATAATTGTATATATTTCTATTGTTGGCAAAATTAGTTGATTTTCAAATATAAAAAATAGTATTCTGCATTTTTTTCAAATTCTAAGAAATTGGAAATAATAAAAAACCCCGAATCAACGGGGTTT
>MNXO01000048.1:3455-8242 GCA_001872995.1 Bacteroidetes bacterium CG2_30_32_10
TTATTCAACAATATTCATTTCTTTTATCAAATTTTGAGCACCAGCTAATTTGTCTATGCAAAACAAAACATAACGAATGTCCACGCAAATAGTACGTTGAAGATTAGGTTCGTAAGCAATATCTCCGCTCATTGCTTCCCAATTTCCATCAAAAGCAATGCCTATCAATTGTCCTTCGCCATTAATAACAGGACTTCCAGAGTTTCCCCCGGTAATGTCGTTATTAGTGATAAAGCACACAACCATATTGTCGTTTAAGCCATATTTACCGAAATCTTTTTTGGTATAAAGCTCCTTAAGTTTAGCAGGAACAATAAATTCATCATTATTCGGGTCTTCTTTTTCCATAATACCTTTAATGGTGGTAATATAATCGTAATGAACTGCATCCATTGGAATATAATCCAACACCTGTCCATAAGACATACGCATGGTAGAATTGGCATTAGGATAATATTTTTTATCTGGATTCATTTCGAGCATACCAGCCACAAATAAACGATTACCTTTGTCCAACTGTTCTTGAGCTACAGCAGTTTTTTCATATATAGAGTGATAAGCAAGAAGAATTGAACGCATCGTCATAAAACCTAAATCCTTTTCCATAGCTTTTAAGGTGGGTTTTTCTAAAAATTTGTTAAGCTTCACAGGACAAACCAAGAATGAATTTTTGTAAACATCTTCTGCAAATTTTACAAAGCATCCTTTATATTTCTTTTCTACAGTAGTGAATATTTCTGGATGTTGATCTTTTGGAACATTATCATAATACATTTTCATCAATGCAGCAAACAATTTTTGGTCAGTAGGAGCATTAAAATCTTTAAAAAACTTTTCAGTAGTTAATTTAAAAGCATCCGCCGCTGTTTTAATTTCGGCTTCTGTTTTAGCTGCTTTCGTTTTGTCTGAATTGTTTTTAAGCATTTTATAGAGTGGATTCAAGCCATAAGAAAAGTAAATAATATCTGGTCCTTGAAAAGCAGCTTCATTCACATATATTTGCGAAAGATTATATTTTGTTAATTCGGTATAAGCTTTTTCTATCAAGGAAAGTGCATCGCCATATATTTCTTTTCTTTTTGCATCTTGATTTACCCACTCGGTAAATTGGTTTTCTATTTCTTTCTTTTTATTTAAAACATCTAAGCGTTTTAAACCTTTTGTTTGACCTATAAAATATTTCCAATAATTGGCAGTTTGAGCATAGTTTGAGGCATATTTAATTTTAATCGCATTATCAGCATCCATATCCTTTTTCATGATAGAAAGTTTGGTATCGCGAATGTTAACGATAGAAGGATTGCTTTGATTAATTGCTAAATCAACGGCATAAGAAGTTTCGTAACGTTGAGTACGACCAGGATAGCCCCAAACCATTGCAAAATCATTTTTTTGTACACCTTTTATAGAAATTGGCAAAGAATGTTTTGATTTCATAGGAATATTATTTTTGGAATATTCGGCTGGTGAACCATCGGGGGCAGTGTAAATTCTAAACATACTGAAATCACCAGTATGACGAGGCCACATCCAATTGTCAGTATCTCCGCCAAATTTACCAATTGCTGATGGAGGAGCTCCAACCAAACGAACATCTTTGTATGTTTCGTAAACAAACATATAAAATTCATTACCATCAAAGAAACTTTTTACTTCAACATCATATTTGCCATCGTCTGATGCTTCGTTCTGCAATTTATCGGTTATTGCATCAATTTTTTCTTGTCTTTCTTTTTCAGACATATCATTGGTTAACTTTGATTTAAACTTTGCAGTTACATCTTCCATTCTAACAAGAAATGAAGCTGTAAGGCTTTCATTTGTTAGTTCTTCTGCTTTGCTATATGCCCAAAAACCATCAGTCAAGTAATCGTGTTCTATAGAGCTATGAGATTGTATGGATTCGTAACCACAATGGTGATTGGTTAATATCAAACCTTCGTCCGAAATAACTTCTGCCGTGCAGAAAAAGCCAAGTGAAACAATGGCGTCTTTTAAACTTGAATTATTGATACTATATAATTCTTGTGCGGTAAGTTTAAGCCCCATTTTCTGCATATCAACATAATTGAGTCTTTCGATAAACATAGGCAACCACATACCTTCGTCTGGTGGTGTTGTAGAAAAACTTTTTGCTCCTACTGTGAAAATCAATAAGAACAACATCATTAATTTTTTCATATATAAAATTTTAAATTAAAAAGGGTTTGTAAAAATGTTTGTAAAAGTACTGTTTTTTAAATTTTCTTGTTTAAGTTTTTTTATAATTCAGACAATATTTTACAATAGTAGTTGCTATTTCCTTCTAAAAAAAACAGAATATATAAAAACAAGGTTTCAATCTGTAACTTTTTATTTTCTCAAGGCGTCTTATACACAAACCTAAAATCCTATAAAAAATGAAAAAAACCAAATTTTACCTTATACCAGCAATAATCATCACTTTTGGATTATTAATTGGTCTAACTACAACCAATTGTAGTAATATTAACTTCTCTGGCATAGAAGGGAATGGAAAAATTGTAACAGAAGAAAGAAATGTTTCTGAATTTAATGGTATTGAAGCAAGTGGAGCTTTTAATATTGTTTTAAATGAAGGAACACAAAACACTGTTAAAGTGGAAGCCGATGAAAACATTATTAAACATATTATTACCGAAGTAAAAGGCAATACTTTAAAGCTATTTACAGACACTACTATCAACAATCCTAAAAAAATGAACTTAATCATTACTTATAAAAACTTAATTTCAATTGAATCTTCGGGTGCTTGCAAGATTTTAGGAAATTCTGAAATTAAAACCGAACATTTTTCATTAAATATGAGCGGTGCAACTGATGTTAACTTAAAATTATCAGTCGTTTCTTTAAATACTGTTTTGTCTGGAACTGGCAGTATTGATATTTCTGGAAATGCAGATAATCAGAACATAGAATTATCAGGAGCATCTTCATTTAACGCATTTAATTTTATTACAAACATAACCACTATTGATTTAAGTGGTGTTGGTTCGGCCAAAATAAATGCAATTAAAGAAATAAATGGTGAACTTAGTGGTGTTGGCTCCATTCATTATAAAGGAGAGCCAATTAAAAACATTTCAATAAGCGGATTAGGTAGTATTTCAAATATTAAATAAATTTTAAATAGTAAAACAATGAAAACAATTAGAAAAAAAATTAGTCTGATAGTCTCTATAGCGATTGTTATGACAATGAGTATGAACATTAGTTTGTTTGCTCAAAAAGATAAAGGAAATGTGATTACTCAAGAAAGAAAGCTTGCCGATTTCAATGCCATTGAACTGGGAAATGCTTTAAATGTTATTCTTTCTCAAGGCGAAGTGCAATCTATTAAAGTGGAAACCAATGAAGGACTTCAAGAATTTATTAAAACAGAAGTTGACAATGGGGTTTTAAAAATTACTCAATCGAATAAAATGAAAAACCCAACAAAATTGATAGTTTACGTTACTGTAAAGAATATTAATAAAATAACATTGACTGGAGCTTCTGAATTAAAATCGGAAACACCTATCAAATCTGATAAACTCGAATTAAATTCGAGTGGAGCTTCTGAAATTACGCTCGATTTGGCTGTAAATGAATTAGAATCTAATTTTTCAGGTGCCTCTGATATAACATTAAATGGAACTGCTACTACACACAATATTTTAATTTCTGGAGCAAGCGATTTAAAAGCAGGCGGATTAGTAACTCAAGAAACGACTTTAAATGCAAGTGTCGCTTCTGATATTGAAGTTAATGTTAAAGAAAAATTAACTGGTGATGTAAGTGGAGCCTCCTCTTTAAAATATAAAGAAGAACCAAAAGAAAAACACATCAACACCAGCGGTGCATCAGAAATAAATGGTAAAGATGACACTACCAAACTTAAAATTGGTGGAAAAGAGGTGTATATCTTTGGTGGTAATGATAATCAAAAAAAGAAAAAACATTCTTATAAATATGATGGTCACTGGGGTGGAGTCGAATTGGGTGTTAATATGCTAATGAATAGCAATAATAATTTAGATTTGCCAGCTTCTTATAACTTCTTAGAACAGAATCTTAATAAATCCGTTGGTGTAAACCTTAATATATTTGAACAAAACTTTAATTTAAATCATGGTATGATTTTACCTGGTGGAAATATTGGAATAACCACTGGTCTTGGAATTAGTTGGGATAATTATCGCTTTGCTAAAGACATTACTTTGCGTTCCGATTCTTCTGTAATATGGGCTAATGAAAACAATATAGATTTTAAGAAAAACAAACTAACTTCTTGTTTTTTAAATGTCCCTTTAATATTTGAATTTCAGACACATAGATTTGACAAAGAAGGTGAAATGAACAAAAACTTTCATATTGGTGTTGGTGGAACTATTGGTTATAGAATAGGTTCGCATACCAAACAAGTATATGAAATCAATGGCAAAACTTACAAACCGAAAGTATATGACCAATTTCATTTAAGTCCATTTAGATATGGTTTAACAGCAAGAGTTGGCTGGGGTTTTATTAATTTGTTTGCCAATTATTCGCTTTCAACTTTGTTTGAAAAGAATGAAGGACCAGAAATGTATCCTTTAATGGTTGGTGTAAGTATTGTAAACTGGTAGATTTTAATTGTGGATTACAAATAAAGGGGGGTTGTTGAATAAACAACCCTTTTTTATTTTTATTAGAATTGTTTTATTCCTAAATTCAAGTAATTAATGCAACTTTTAACGAGGAAAACAATTTATTAATATTTTTCAAGACAAAGGAGAAAGAAAAAATCT
>MNXO01000155.1 GCA_001872995.1 Bacteroidetes bacterium CG2_30_32_10
TAAAAGTAATGTGATAATAGTACGGTTCATAAAATTAAATAAATTAGCAATTAATAAATAATGTCATTTGTAAAACTAAATAAATCAGGATAAGCGTAGTCAATTAAATATGGATTGATTGCGATTCGTGATAAATCGTTTGTAATAAAAACGGTAGTCATTCTCATTCTTCTACCAAATTGCATATCAGAAATTGAATCTCCAACAATAACGGACTTTTTGAAATTAATATCAGGAAAATCTTTTTTAGCCCTAAGCGCCATGCCTACATTTGGTTTACGAAAAAAGCTTTCTTCGTCTTTTGTGGCAGTGCAATAGTATATATAATCAATTCTACCATTGTTTTTCGTAATATCTTCAAGCATTTTATTATGAATATCAATTAGTTCATCAAGCTTCATAAGTCCTTTACCAACTCCTTGCTGGTTCGTAACAATAACTATTTTATTAAAAATTAAAGAAAGTTTAGCTAAAGATTCTAAATTACCACCAATAAATTCAAATTCATCATAGTTTTTCACATAATCTTCGTTTAGTTTTTTGTTGATAACACCATCTCTATCAAGAAATAAACACCAAGTAGAATCTATTTGTAACTTTTCTGAAATCATATATAATTATTTATTTGAAAATAATGCATTTTCAACTAATTCACAAATGATATGTCCAATCATAATATGGGCTTCTTGAATTCGTGGAGTATCTTTTGAAGGCACATTAATAAGGAAAGAGCAATGTTCTTTTAATTTGCCACCAGTATCACCAGTAAACCCAACAACAATCATTTCTACTTTTTGTGCTTGTATGGCTGCATTAATTATGTTTTCGGAATTTCCTGAAGTTGAGAAGGCAATTAAAACATCATTTCTTTTTCCAAATGCCAACACCAAGCGAGAATAAACCTCATTAAAAGAAAAATCATTTGCAACTGCAGTTAAGTAAGATGTATTTACATGCAGGGCTTCTGCATTTAATGGTGGACGGTTTAAATAGAACCTCCCAGATAGCTCGGCAGCTATATGCTGAGCATCAGCCGCACTTCCTCCATTTCCACATAGCAGGAGTTTGCCTGAATTTTTATATGTTTCTATAATTTTATCGGCAACTATCTGAATTTTGCCAATAAATTCAGCATCTTGCAGAATATTCTGCTTTACTTTTAATGACTGTTCAATTATTTCACGAATATTTAACATAAGTTTATTTATAAAAATTGTGTTTATAAGCATGGAACTCTTCTCTTTTCAATACAATTCTAATCCAAAATGATTTAAAAAATCCCAAACCGTATCCAAACAATTGAATAAAACTGGTAATAATAGAAATAGTACCAACTTTTATACTATTATTATTGAGCGAAGAGTCAATAAAAACGATAAAAATAAATAATAATAGCGGTATAAGAAATATATAGTTAAAAAAACTAAGAATAATAAGCAAAAAACATCCAAGTGTAAAAATAAAAGGCAATAAATGAACAAGTTTTAAAGATTCGGGATGTCGCTTATACAGATTAATTCGGGCAATACCAGAATTGAATACTTGCTTAAAGAATTGGTGAAGGTTGGTTCGGCGTTTATGATATACAAAAGCTTCTTTGATTAATGAAGTGTTAAAGTTAGATTTTACAATTCGTAAACTAAAATCAATGTCTTCGCCGAATCTCATAGAAGAAAACCCCTTTGTTTTCTCAAAAACTTCTTTAGAAATACCCATATTAAAACTACGAGGATGGAATTTATCGAGCTTTTTATTGCCACCTCTTATTCCACCAGTAGTAAAAAAGGATGTCATAGAGTAATTAATTGCTTTCTGAACTGAAGTAAAAGAAGAATCTGCCCTATCTGGTCCACCAAAAGCATCTGTATAGTTTGTTTTTAATTTATTGATTACCGTTTCTATATATCCTTTAGGAATTACACAATCAGAATCAAAGAAAATATAATAATTACCATTGGCAATGCTTGCGCCCTTATTTCTTGCCCCACCTGGACCAGTATTTTCTTGAAAATAATATATGATTTTTAATCTTTCATTAAATGATTCAATGATTTCATTGCATTTAATTGAAGAACCATCTTCAACAACAATTACTTCAAAATCACTTATAGTCTGTTTCGTAAGACTATCAAGCAATTCTTTTATTTCATCGGGTCTATTATAAACAGGTATAATAATACTAAAAGTAATCATCCGATTATTCATTAATAATTTTTACTTCTGTCCTTCTATTCATTTGTTTGCCTTGCGGTGTATCATTATTTGCAACTGGTTTAGTCTCTCCATAGCCAACAGCAGTTATTCTGTTTGCTTCAACGCCTTTTTTAATAAGATAATTTCTAACAGAATTGGCTCTATTCTGCGATAAAATTAAATTATCTGCAGGATTTCCAGTATTGTCAGTATATCCTGATACTTCAATGACCATAGTTTTACGATTCAACAATAATGCAGCAAGATCATCAACAACTTTGTATGAATTAGTTTGAATAGTAGATTTTCCAGTATCGAATAGAAGGTCTTTAAGAACATACGTTTTGGCTGGTTCATATTGTAAGGTCAAATCAAACTGAATCATTCCTCTTGTGTTTGGCATATCAATAGTTCCATAATCTACATCTATAGAATAGTTTTTATATCTTATTTTATAAGTAGCGTTTTTTGGAATAAGCAAGTCTATTCTACCTTTTTCATCTGTTATACCTGTATAACTTTTGTTCTTAGCAGAATCTGTAACAATAACTGTTGCTCCAATATGAGGTTTGTTTTTAGAATTAGTAACAATAATTTTCAATAACGCTTCATTTTCAGTAGGTTCTTTAACCTGTGCTTTTAAAGTATTAATAAATACAGTAAATATAATGAATAATAATGCTAAATGGTTTGATAATTTGCAATTTTTCATAAATATATGTTTAGTAAATACTTAATATACATTATTTTCAACATATAAACTCTCGGCAGCATGAATTAAAACGCTCATTTCGGCAGCAATATTAAAAGTAGAATGAACCACACAAGGCACAATAAATTTCACATCAATAAGCCTAAAATCGACAAAATTAAATTTTGCAATCACTTGCTCTGTTTCATAAATATAAATATTATCTTGCAAAGTTAAGGTCTTTATTTGATTTTTAAGTTTATAAATTAAAACCAACTTATTAGAAAATTTACTCAAATAGTAACCATTCTCAGTTTCATTGAAACTCTTGATGGTAAGATAAAATTTAGGTTTGTCTTTAAATGGTGAGCCAGAAGTAGGACAAAATGTAGTACAGTTTCCGCATTCATTACAAAAATCAGCAATATTTAATACTTGATATTGTTGTGATATATTAAAATCGATATCTTCTTCAATAGCTATGGTATTATCTTCTTTTTTAACAGCTTTTTGTAGATGATAGACTATTGGTTTTACATCATAAGCATAGTTAGCTCTGTTTGGGCATACAGTAACACAAATATTACAAATCTCGTCGCAATATAAGCATCTTGATGCTTCTTGTTTAGCTTCAGTTTCAGAAAGAGAAGCAATTTCAATTGCTTGAATATTGTTGCTTAAAGTAGATTTTTCGTTAATGTTAATTCCATAACTTCTTCTACTTCTTTTATAAAGGTATTCTTCTTTGGTTAATTCTTTAATATGTCTTGTATGGTAGGAATTATATTGAGTATGAGAAGCAAGAATTATATTTTCAGCAACTTTCCGACCATCAGCAACAGCAGATATTATATTTTTCGCACCCCTTAAAGCATCACCACCAATAAAGACATTTTTAATTTTTGTTTCATAAGTATCCGTATTTGCTTGCAGTAATTTGTTATCAACAAAATCAATTTGAATATCTTGACCAATAGCAGGGATTACCGAATCTAAATTAATAGTAAAATTACTATTTTCAATTTTTATAGGCTGACGTCTACCGCTTTTGTCAGGCTCACCTAATTTAAGTTTACTACATATCAATGATTTTAATTTACCATTAATAGCAATAACTTTTTCTGGAGTGGTGAGTTCCATAATTTCGATTCCTTCGCTTATAACTGCTTTAATTTCATCAGCATCAGCAGGCATTTCATTCAATGTTCTTCTGTATATTAAAATAACATTTGCATCTTTAGCAATAAGGCGTTTAACAGTTCTTACCACATCCATTGCTGTATTTCCACCACCAATAACAGCAATATTATTTCCCAATTGATAATTAATTCCTCTTCTAATATCAGAAAGAAATTTTAAAGAGTCTATAATCCCTTTAGATTCTTCACCTTCAATATTCATTTTTTTTGCTACCTGAGCACCAACGGCAAGATAAATAAATTGAAATTTTACTTTCAGCATATCAAAGGCTTCAGCATTAATATTTGAATTGTAAATAATCTTAACACTTAATTGTTCTATGCGTTTAATATCTTTTTGAATGGCTTCTTGCGTAAGTCTAAATGCTGGTATAGCATCAGATACCATACCTCCAGGCATATCCTTTGTTTCATAAACAATTACTTCAAAACCAGAAAGAGCAAGATAATATGCACAAGAAAGTCCTGAAGGACCTGCACCAATTACAGCAACTTTAATATTATTAGATTTTATTGAAGATGAAGTGCTTTTTTCGCTATTCTGCTCAGAAACAAATCTTTTAACTTCTCTAATTAGTAAACTATTGTCATAATTGATACGCGTGCATTTAGTTTGACATAGATGATCGCAAACCATACCAAGCACGTTTGGAAAAGGATTGGTTTCGATAATTGTTTGATAAGCCTTGTCAAATTCACCACGAGCCGTATAATACATATATTCTGGAATATTCTGATTTCCAGGACAAGTGTTAACACAAGGTGCAGCAATGCAATCAAATGACAATAATTCTCTTTTTGTTTTTATCGTTAATTCTTGAAACCCTTGTTTGAAATATTTATAGTTATCCGTAACTAATTTTGCATACTTTTGGAGGTTTCCCAATGTTTCCAATGATCTATTCTCCCTCTGATTGTTAAAAACAAATTCAGATGACCTTTCGTTAATTTGTTCAATATATTGTGATAATTTACCATAACCTCCTGGTTTTAAAATATCAGAAGAAACTGTTACTGGGGATAAACCACATTTTAAAATATCAACAATATTATAACAATCGGCACCAGCAGAAAAAGAAACGTTAAGTTTACCGTCAAAGTCGGTTTGTAATTTATTTGCAACATTAATACTTATGGGATGTAATGCTCTACCACTCATATACATCATTGTTTCCTTTTCATTAAAGATATTTTTATGGTTTAAGCTCTCTAATGTATTGGTAAGTTTTATTCCAAAAAATACATTATTTCTTTTAGCACTTTCTTGCAGCGATTTAATAATTAAAAGTGCATCATTATACTTTAAATCGTGCTCAAAAGCAATATCGGGTATATTTGTTTTGAAGCCCAATTGCGCATTTAAGATTTTTCTTATTCTATCTGCCCCAAGTAGTGTAGGATTGAATTTTATAATAGTATTTAACTTTTTCTTTTCAATCAAATAAAGTCCAATCTTTTCAATTTCTTCAGGAGGACAACCGTGCATTGTTGAAAGTGTAACGTTGTTTGAAATACAATCAGGTATAGAAATATCAATAATAGAGGGATAAACAGACCTTAAACTATCAATTTTTTCTTTCTTTTCGTTACTACAATTGTTCATCTTTTCAAAAAACCATTGAACATTGTCTTTCAATATGCCATCCATATTGTAACCAACACTCATATTGAAAATAGTACCCAAACCTTTTTGATTATTCCATCCAAATTTATGTTTTAACACATGTATCATTATCCACGCCTTCAAATACTCATCAAATGACTGGTTTATTTTTAATTCTTGCGACCATTCACAATTATAACCTTCGTCCTGCATGTCAATACAAGGTTTTGAAACCTCAAGTTCATCAAGTGTTTGAATAGTTTTTAGTTCAATGTATCTTGCACCGCAAAGCCATGCACTAATTATATTTTGCGCCATTTGAGAATGAGGACCGGCAGCAACCCCAATAGGCGTTTCAAGATGTTGATTAATCCACTTAGTAGTTATTTTGTTTTGTTCTGATGGTTTAAAAAATAATATATCAGGAATAGAAAGTATTTCTTTACTATTGTTTTCATTAAACATAAGATGATAAAGCCTTTTTATAGATATAGTAGAAAATTTGTCGGACATTTGCGGTTTTATTTTAAAAAATAATTATTTTTGATTTTAATATAATCGGTAAAATTAACACAAAAATACTTATGGAAGTTGAAAAAAATGTATCGGTTGTTGTGTTGGCAGCAGGAAATTCTACCAGAATGACTTCCCCAAAACCACTTTTAAAATGGGATAAGTCATTGACTTTTATTGAAAAAATAATTGATACTTATTATTTTTTTGGTTGTAATAATATTATATTAGTTTTCAATTCTGAAGTATGTAAATTATTTCATCAAAAATATCCCAATTATAATAAGGATAATAAATTGAAAATAGTAATAAACGAATATCCTCAATTTGAACGATTTTATTCTATTAAGAAAGGTATTGCTATGTGTGGAAATAATAAATTATGTTTTATACAAAATGTTGATAATCCTTTTGTAAATAATTTAATTTTAAATAGTTTGTATTCAAATATAGGTACAAATGATTATTGTGTTCCTACATATAATGATTATGGAGGACATCCAGTATTAATTAATAGTAAAGTAATTAATTCTATTAATAATACAAAAGAAAACCATTTAAAATTCAATGAATTTTTGGGTCAATTTCATCGTAAAAATATTATTACGGAGGACAAGACGATATTATATAATATTAACACGCCAGAAGACTATAATAAAATGATTAATATCAAAATATAATCCTTAAATTATTGAACAAGTAAGGATTTAACAAATAATTAATGAAATTATCTAAAATTATCTGATTTTAGTTTATTTATCATTTTCATTTAATTCAAATCCAATTTTAGCAATATTTTCCCAAAACTTAGTATAAGATTTATTAACTATTTTAGGGTTTTCAATAAATACAACACCCGTTTTTAAAGCTAATGGTGCAAATGCCATTGCCATTCGATGGTCATTATATGTGTTAACAATGATTGGATTAATATAAATATTCACATTGCCACTCAATAGCATACTACCATTATCTATAATTCTTACAACACAACCCAGTTTTACTAATTCTTTTTGTAATGCCAATATTCGATTTGTTTCTTTAATTGCAAGGCTTTCTAATCCATAAAATTCTCCTTTGATGCCTAAAGCTGCACAACAAACAATCATCGTTTGAGCAATATCAGGATAATGTGTAAAATCGAAAGAAAACTTACTGATACTTTGTTTGTTTTTAATAATTCTAATCCCATCATCTTGAATTATTGTTGAAACTCCTAATTTAATGAAGATATCAGCAACAATTTCATCCCCTTGTAAGCTATCTTTTTTGAGACCCTTTAAAAATATTTCAGAACCGATTTCCGAAATAGCAATTACTTCATAAAAATAAGATGCCGCTGACCAGTCGTAATTAATGGTTATATCCTTTGCTTTAAATTTTTGGTGTTTAATGGTAATGCTTTCCCGTTTATATATATTGATTATCCCAAAATATTCTAGCATTTTAAGCGTCATTATAATATAAGGTAAAGAAACCACAGCTTCTTCCACATTAATTTTCAAACCTTTGTTTAGAAAAGGAGCAATCATCAATAAAGCGGAAATATATTGACTACTAATACTTGAATCTATTGTGATATTTGAAATATTTATTTTTTGACTTTCGATAATTATAGGAGGAAAGCCATCCTTGTTAACATAATAAATCTTCGCCCCAATTTGATTAAGTCCATCTACTAAAACTTTAATTGGGCGTTGTTGCATCCTTTGGTCGCCAGTAAGCAACCATTTTCCTTTTTGTAAACAAAGAAATGCAGAAAGAAAACGCATTACACTACCTGCTGCTCCAACATCTAGCACTTCAATGTCATCAAAGGATTTTCTGTTTTTAATTTTATACAATATATCAATTAAAACAGATGTATCTTTAGCATCTGATAAATTATTTATATTAAAATTATTGCCTGATAAGGCTCTTATAATTAGAGCTCGGTTACTTTCACTTTTTGAAGGAGGTAATTCGACAATGCCACCTATCTTGCCCCTGAAATAATTAATCTTTACACATTGCATTTTAGAATATCGATTAAACTGGGTAATATTTTATACAAAAATCACAAATTAACATAATAATCAAGCGATTCAATAATTTCATTTTCCTCACATTGCTGATTTATCATTGGTTTCCCTATATCCTTCATTAAAACAAAATTTATTTCGTCATTATGATTTTTTTTATCATTACGCATTAATTCAATTAAATAATTATAAGAAGACCTATTAATAGTATGCTTTCCGAATTTATTAATTATAAAAGTATTGTATTTATGTTGTAACTCTAATGGAAAACTGAATTTCTTAACAGAAAGGTATATTTCACATATAATACCCACTGCAATCGCTTCTCCATGTAACAAAACATCAGTATTATTTAAAACAGAAAACGCTTCAATAGCATGCCCAATGGTATGACCAAAATTGAGCGTTTTTCTTAATCCATTCTCCTTATAATCGTTGGAAACAATAATTCCTTTTGTTCCAACCGATTCATAGATAATCTTTTGCAAATTATCTAAATTCTCAAAATCAATTCCTATAATATCTTCAAAGAAAATAGATTTGGAAATAATTGAATATTTGATAACTTCGGCGAAACCAGATAACTTTTGTCTTTTATTCAAAGTTTTTAAAAATTCAGGATAAATAAAAACAGCTTCAGGATTATTAAAAGTACCTATTTGATTTTTAATTCCACCCATATCAATACCATTTTTCCCTCCAAAACTAGCATCAATTTGTGCCATCAATGTAGTTGGTATATTTATAAATGAAATACCTCTTTTATAAAGGGAAGCGGCAAATCCACCTAAATCACATATAACTCCACCGCCCATATTAATAAATAGCACATTTCTATCAGCTTTTAATTTTAATAATCTTTCCCAAATATATACAGCATTATCAATAGTTTTGTGATCTTCACCACTAATAATCTCAATTATGGCAGCTTTTTTAAAAATATTAATGTTATTAATTAATGTTGGCAAACAATATTTTTTAGTATTTTCATCTACCAATACATATAATTGTGAGCTTTTATAACTTTTATTTCCCAAAAATCTTTCTAATTCAACAAAAGCATTATTACCAATAAAGAGCGTTGAGCTTAAAATGTTTGTTTTATATATTTCCTCATTCATAATATACTTAATATAAGGCTAATCCCAAATGATTTCTAACAAGGTTAAATTAGAATTAATTTTCAAAATTAATCATTTATTTATTTTATTCTTACGTAAATTTGCCAATTCATAAAGTTTAAAAATGCCAAAAAAATTCAAATTAGATATTACATTTGAAAATGAATCTGTTTTATTCGGAATTTGTTCCCATTTAAAGGACTATCGAATAGTCTGGCATTTAAACAAGCAGTTAGAATTGAAATTTTCTAAAACTGAAGACTTTGAATACCAGATTAACAAGCAACAAAAAATACAGAATTTCTCTTGTTACTATTACAAAGACATATCCAACTTATCAACTTATTATTTTTTATCAAATACAAGTGTTTCAGAAAATAAATATTTAATTAGCGAACACAAACAAGCCAATTATCTTATGTTTTGCGATAGACCGTTACATAACAAAAACACAAAATCCTTATTATCAAATATCAAACAAACTTCAAACATATTAACAGCTTACGAAATAAATCAAGAAGCAATTACAAACCTTTACAACATAATTTCTGACATAGAACTACACATTACTACCATAGAAAAATTAAAAAAAGAGAAGAAAAATAAATATAACATTGTATAAATATATGATTAATAATACAAGTAAAACAAAAATTGTAGCAACCATAGGACCCGCATCCTCTTCAAAAGAAGTAATATCGCAAATGGCATTAGCAGGTATAGATGTATGCAGACTTAACTTCTCTCATGGAAGCCATGAAGACCATTTAAAGGTTATTAACATTATTCACAGCATAAATAAAGAAAATAAATCACACCTTGCTATCCTTGCTGACTTACAAGGTCCCAAAATTCGTATTGGCGAAGTTGAAAACAACGCTGTTAAATTAGTCAATGGTGCTGAACTTATATTTACTACTAATCCATGTGTTGGAAATAATCAAAAGGTTTATATCACTTACCCTCAATTTCCAAAAGATGTGAATGTTGGCGAAAATATATTAGTTGATGATGGTAAAATATCCCTAAGTGTTATTAAAACTAATAATATCGACGAAGTTGTTACTAAAATCATTCATGGTGGCATTTTATCTTCTAAAAAAGGGGTTAATCTACCAAATACCAAAGTTTCTATTCCTTGTTTGACGGAAAAAGACCTAAAAGATTTAGATTTTATATTAGAAAACAGAATTCAATGGGTAGGCTTGTCTTTTGTGAGAAGTGCATCAGATATCATCGAGCTTAAGCACATCATTGCAACCAAAGCAAAAGATCGAAAACCAAACATCATTGCTAAAATTGAAAAACCAGAAGCTATTTTAGATATTGATAACATTATTAAAGAAGCAGATGGTCTAATGGTAGCAAGAGGCGACTTAGGCGTTGAAACTCCCATTGAAACCGTTCCTCATGTCCAAAAAATGATAGTTCGTAAATGTATTGCTGCAGCAAAGCCCGTTATTATTGCAACTCAAATGATGGAAAGCATGATAACAAATGTTACACCTACAAGAGCAGAAGTAAATGATGTTGCAAACTCTGTTATGGATGGAGCAGACGCTCTTATGTTGAGTGGAGAAACTTCAATTGGCAATCAACCAGTAGTTGTAATTGAAACTATGCAGAAAATTATCAATCAAGTTGAATCAACTGAGAATATTTATTACAAAAACTGCATTCCTCAAAATAAAAATCATTCACGCTATCTTTCCGATTCTATAATTAGCAACGCTATCAATTTAGCACAACAAGTAGAAGCCAAGGCTGTAATAGCGATGACGCATTCGGGATATTCAGCCTATAAAATATCGAGCTTACGACCTAAATGCCAAATATTTATATTTACCAACAACCATTCCTTATTAAGCACTTTAAATTTAGTATGGGGCATTAGAGGTTTCTATTACGATAAATTTATTAGCACAGACCACACCATAGAAGATATAATCTATAAACTTAAAAAAGACAATTACATTAAAGAAGATGATTATATTATCAATATAGCAAGCACTCCTATTGATGATAAAGGTAAAACAAATATGATAAAACTAAGTAGGGCTTGATTAAGAACTCAATATTCTACTTGAAAAATTTTTTTTTTAAATTAATATATAATTAATATGCTTTTATATCAGTTAATTGATTATATTTGTACCAAAAACCATTTTAAGCTATTTTGTAAATAAAAAATAGTTTTCTAATTGAAGATTTTTATTATTTTTGTGAAAATTTACTTTAAAACAAATTCAACTTAATAAATATCTAATTATGTCAAAACCTAAAATTCTTATAGTTGAAGACGAAAGTATAGTTGCAAAAGACATACAAAATAGTCTTAAAAAAATGGGATACATTGTTCCTGTTGTCGTTTCATCTGGCGAAAAAGCTCTTAATGAAATCGAAGAATCACGCCCCGATCTTATTTTAATGGATATTATGTTAAAAGGAGATATGACTGGTATTGATGTTGCTAATGTTATTAAAGAGAAATTCAGCATTCCCGTTGTTTTTCTCACAGCTTATGCTGATGACAATACATTAAATAAAGCTAAAATATCAGAACCTTATGGTTATATTATTAAACCATTCAAGGAAAAAGAATTGCAAACGACCATAGAAATGGCTATTTATAAGCACGAAAGAGATTCGATGGTTAAAAGAGAAAGAGATTTATACCATTCTATAATTGAAAACAAAGAGTCTAAAGACAGCATTTTCGTTAGAGCGGATTATCGTCTTAATAAAGTTAATTTTGCTGACATATTCTTTGTAGAAGCATTGAAAGACTATGTTGTTATTAATACTTCAGACAATATTTATACTACACATACTACTATGAAGGAAATGATTCGTATTCTTCCTCCAAAAGACTTTGTTAGAGTTCACAGATCTTTTATCGTTAGAATGGATAAAATATTTTCAATTAAATATCCCGATTTAGTGATAGAAGGTAAAATGAAAGTTGTTCCTATTGGTGGCTTATATCGCAAAGAATTATACGGTAGATTAAATCTTATATAGCCTATAAAATTTAAGATTTATACAATAGTTTTCTATAAAACACTATTATATGTTAATAAACTTAACATATAAAAGTGTTTTTTTATTTAATTTCATTACAACAAAAACCAATGAATAATATTTTGTAATTTTGCCTAAATTTTAATAAAAATCTATGATTTCCTTTGAAAATGCAATTAATATTATTTTAGATAAGGCTTTTGAGCTCACTATTGAACAAATTGATATAAAAAACGCCTTAAATAGAATAATAGCAACAGATGTAGTATCTGATATCGATATGCCCCCCTTTGATAAATCTGCAATGGATGGTTATGCTTGCAAGTACGAAGATATTAGTAATTCACTTGAAGTGATTGAGGTAATACCCGCAGGTAAAAAACCTGAACATATAATAAATAAAGGTCAATGCTCTAAAATTATGACCGGAGCAATGATTCCTCAAGGTGCTGATTGTGTATTGATGGTGGAACAAACCCAATTAATTGACGATAATAAAATACGCTTTATTGAAAATAAGACCAATAAAAACATTTGTTTAAAAAGCGAAGATATTTCTAAAGGGGACAAGCTAATTTTAAAAGGCACTATATTAAAACCACAACATATTGCAATACTAGCTACAACTGGTTACACTAAGCCTTTTGTTTATAAGCAACCAAGAGTTGGTATTCTTTCAACTGGCGATGAATTGGTTGAACCTAATATTATTCCCGCTATATCCCAGATTCGTAATAGCAATAGTTATCAACTTTATGCTCAAGTTAATGCTACAGGAAGTATTTCGAATTATATGGGTATTGCTAAAGATGATAGAACAAATATTTCAAATATTCTTAAAAATACAATTACTAATAATGACGTAATTCTACTGAGTGGCGGAGTTTCAATGGGCGATTATGATTTAGTTCCAGAAATCCTTGAACAATTAAATGTAAAATTATTATTTCAAAAAATCGCCATTCAACCAGGAAAACCAACTGTTTTCGGAATATTAGAAAATAAATTTATTTTTGGTTTACCTGGAAATCCCGTTTCTTCTTTTATCATTTTTGAATTATTAGTAAAACCACTACTATACAAGATGATGGGAAATAATTTAACAACTAAAAATATCAAAATGCCTATGGGTATTGACTATTTTAGAAACAAATCTGATAGAAAAGCATTTATTCCTGTAATTATTTCAACTGAAGGGACCATATTACCTGTAGAATATCACGGTTCTGCTCACCTCAATTCGCTTTGCAATACAGACGGGTTAATTTCCATACCAATCGGACAAAATCAATTAAATAAAGGAGATATCGTAAATGTTAGACTCATATAATAGAAATATCAACTATCTGAGAATTTCTGTTACCGATAGATGCAACCTCCGTTGTTTATATTGTATGCCTGAAGAAGGTTTTAAATTACTTAAACACGAAGAAATCCTCTCTTATGAAGAAATTATTGAAGTAGTAAATATTGCCGTTGATCTAGGTATTACAAAAGTCCGTATTACTGGAGGCGAACCCCTTGTTAGAAAAGGAATTATTGATTTTATTAAAATGATTTCTAAAAACAAAGGATTAGACGAAGTTACAATGACTACCAATGGTATATTACTTTCTGATTTTGCGACTTCATTGGTTGAAGCAGGTTTAAGCAGAATTAATATTAGTCTTGATACGATTGATGCCAAAAAGTTTTATGATATTACTAGAGGGGGCGATTTAAATAAAGTAATTGCAGGAATTGAAGCCATTCAAAAAGCGGGAATTTCGCAAATTAAAGTTAATTGTGTCATCAAAAAATCCTCTAAAGAACCTGATGCCAAAGCAGTAAAAGCATTTTGTGATTCCAAAGGAATTCAAGCTCGTTTTATTCACCAAATGAACCTTGAAAAAGGACAATTTTCGATAGTTGAAGGAGGAAGCGGAGGTGATTGTCATAATTGTAATCGTTTAAGACTCACCGCCAATGGCAAAATAAAACCTTGTCTTTTTTCAGATTTAGAATTTGATGTCCGAAAATTAGGAGCTAAAAATGCAATTATTAAAGCAATCGGCGAAAAACCTGCTTCTGGAACTTATAATAATAGTGGTAATTTTTATAATATTGGAGGATAAACCAATGAAGAAGATACTTAGCCATACTGATATTAATGGAAAAGCAAATATGGTAGATGTTAGTGCCAAACAAAATCAATTACGTATTGCTAAAGCTAAAGGAACAATTTTATTAAATGCAGAAACAGTTAATTTAATTAAAGATAATTTAATTAAAAAAGGAGATGTACTTGTAATAGCAGAAATAGCTGGTATTCAAGCAGCAAAACGCACTTCAGAGTTGATTCCCCTATGCCATCCATTGTTAATTACAAAAATTGATGTTAAAGCTCAATTGATTGATATTGGCGTTGAAATCATCAGTGAAGTTAGATGTATTGGACAAACTGGCATTGAAATGGAGGCTCTAACTGCAGTTAATATTGCCCTTCTTACTGTTTATGATATGTGTAAAGCGGTTGACAAAAACATGAGAATCGAAAGTGTTTATTTAGTCGAAAAAACAAAGCAAAATATTTAAAATAAGTATTAATAATACATATAACCTAATCTATGAAAGTTCTTTCTGTTAACATTTCTGAAAAAAAAGGAACCATAAAAAAACCAGTCCCAGAGGTATTGATAAATAAATTTGGCATTTTAAATGATGCACACAGTGGTGATTGGCACCGACAAATTAGTTTGCTTTCGACAGAAAGCATCGCTAAATTTTCAAAAGAAGCAAATAGGAAAATAAACTATGGAGAGTTTGCCGAAAACATTACCACTGAAGGAATTGACCTATTAAAAGTATCGCTACTAGACCGATTTATTATTGGGAAAGTGGAATTAGAACTAACTCAAATAGGTAAATCTTGCCATGGCTCAAATTGCGCTATTTACAGAGAAGTGGGAAGCTGTGTAATGCCCAAAGAAGGTATTTTTTGCAGGGTTATTTCCGAAGGAACAATAAAAAAAGAAGATTCTATAGTTTACATTCCAAAAACCTTCCATTTTAAAATAATAACGCTAAGCGATAGAGCAAATGCTGGGGTATATGAGGATAAAAGTGGTCCTAAAATAAAAGAAATAATCGAAAGCTATTTTCAAAAAAACAACAGAAAAATTGTAATCGAATCTATTATAATACCTGATGATGCTGAACTATTAAAAAAAACAATCCTTAAAGCCAAAATAGATAAAACAGATTGCATAATAACAACTGGCGGAACTGGCATTGGCAAAAGAGATATAACACCTGACGTGATTAAACCATTATTAGACAAAGAAATACCAGGAATAATGGATTTCATACGATTGAAATATGGAGCCGAAAAACCAAACGCTTTATTAAGCAGAAGTATCGCAGGTATTATAGATGACTCATTAATATTTGCCTTACCAGGCAGCCCTAAAGCAGTTGAAGAATATTTGAATGAAATTCTCAAAACATTAGAACACCTAATTTATATGTTAAATGGATTGGATGCCCATTAAATAATAGAGACACAACATATCTTGCAATAGAATATTACTTTTTTTTAATGTATTTTAACATTTTTATTAATTTTACAAACAATTTTTAACCAAAAAAAAATCCCAATAATATGTCAGGTCATAATAAGTGGTCAACCATTAAAAGAAAAAAAGGAGCCTTAGATGCCAAGCGATCCAAAGTTTTCTCAAAAATTATTAAAGAAATTTCTATTTCTGTTAGAGAAGGCGGTCCAGACCCCGATGGAAATCCTCGTTTAAGACTTGTTTTATCAAATGCAAGAGGCTCTAACATGCCCAAAGAAGTAATACAACGTGCTGTAAACAAAGCTGCCGATAAAGATGCTGCAAGCCTTTCAGAAGTAACTTACGAAGGATATGCAAATTTTGGCGTCGCAGTATTTATTGAATGCACAACTGATAATATTCAACGTACTGTTAGCAATGTGAGGGCTGCCTTTAATAAACACAATGGTAGTCTTGGAACTAATGGATCTTTAAGTTTTATTTTCGACAGAAAAGGTATTTTCACATTTCCACAAGGCACTTTGAATGAAGATGAACTTACGATGGAACTAATTGACGCAGGCGCCGAAGATGTAGTTCTTGAAGATGATTATTTTTCCATTACAACCGCTATGGAAGACTTCGGTAAAATGATGAAAAAACTGGAAGAAATGAAAATTGAACCAGAAAATGCACAATTACAAAGAATTCCAAAAAATACAGTAAAATTAGATATAGATTCAGCAAAGAAAGTACTAAGACTTATTGAAATTTTTGAAGAAGATGATGATGTTCAGAACGTTTATCACAATCTTGAATTGACTGACGAGCTGATGGCTGAAATGTAATTTCTCTTTCTGCTGATAATAAAAATTCTTAATATACCATAACCATTGGAAGCATCCATAAGTTACTTATTTATTTTATTTCAATCATTCTTATTAAACAAAATTTTGACTTTTTTTTCGATTGAAACACTCATTGGCATTTTAGCAATGATTGTTTTGTTATTCCTTTCTGCAATTATATCAGGTAGCGAAATTGCCTTCTTTTCGCTCACCCCATCTCAAATTCACGAATTAAAAAACTCAAAAAGTAACAACAGTAAAACTATTATCAAACTATTAGAAAAACCAAAACACCTTTTAGCTGGCATTCTGATAGCAAATAATTTTGTCAACATTTCTATTGTTATTATTTCATCATACATCATTGTTCATTCCTTCGATTTTAATGATTCACCAATTGTTAGATTCATCATCCAAATTATTGCTGTTACTTTTTTAATTTTGTTTTTTGGTGAAATAATGCCTAAAGTATATGCAACACACAATTCAGTTAAATTTGCTAATTTCATAGCCAAACCAATGCAAATTATCACCAAATTTGTTCATCCTCTAAGCTCATTACTTGTAAGTTCTACTTCCATTATCGAAAAACGGATAACCAAAAAAGGGCACGATATTTCTATGAACGAATTATCACAAGTAATTGAAATGACCTCTAATGAAAACACAGAGGAAGAAACCAATATTTTAAAAGGAATTGTTAAATTTGGAAATATTGATGTTAAAGAAATTATGAAACCAAGAATGGATATTACTGCTGTTTCTATTGATTTAACACTTTCTGAAATCCTTCAAGTTATTTTAGAATCAGGCTATTCCAGAATACCCGTGTATAATGATAATTTTGACTCTGTAAGTGGAATTTTATACATCAAAGACTTGCTACCACATATAGAAGAAACTAATTACAATTGGCAAAACCTTATTAGACCCGTTTTTTTTGTTCCTGAAAGCAAAAAAATAAATGATTTATTGCAAGAATTCCAGCAAAAAAAAATACATCTTGCGGTTGTTGTTGATGAATACGGCGGAACCTCTGGAATTGTTACTCTTGAAGATATTATAGAAGAAATAGTAGGCGAAATAAATGATGAATTCGATAGCGAAGGAATCACTTATTCTAAACTTGACGAAAATAACTATGTTTTTGAAGCTAAAACAAGCATTAATGATTTTTGTAAAATATTAGGAATTGAAAATACCATTTTTGAAGACGTTAAAGGCGATTCCGATTCACTTGCTGGATTACTACTTGAAATAAAAGGCGAAATTCCTGAAAAAAATGCTTGTATTACCTTTAATAATTTTATTTTTAAAGTAGAATCGGCTGATAAAAGACGAATTAAACGCATTAAAGTTAGCATTACAAATGAATAATTATATACATCTTTTTAAAACAGGGGCTGTAGTCTTTATAATTTCATTCTTTGCCTTAAGTTGCAAAGAAACTCCAATTCCAAAACCCAAAGGTTATTTTAGAATTGCATTACCAGAAAAAAAATATGTCCTTTTTGATACCATATTCCCTTATTCCTTTGAATATCCTGTATATTCTAAAATCTCTATTAACAACAATCCCAACAGCGAATTATATTGGATAAATCTTGATTTCCCTCGTTTTAATGGATCACTTCAAATTACCTATAAAAATCTTAACCATAACCTTAATAAATATATCGAAGACTCTCATGAATATGTTAATAAACATATACCCAAAGCTACTTCTATCGATACTAAAGTTTGGAGCAATGGTGCCTATAAAGTTTATGGGCTAACATTCGACATTGAAGGAATTGGAGTAGCATCTCCTTATCAATTCTATTTAACAGACAGTACCACTCATTTTTTAAGAGCCGCTCTTTATTTCAATACTATACCCAACAACGATTCTTTAGCTCCAGTCATTCAATTCATTAAAAAAGATTTGAACCATTTAATTGAAACTTTTAAATGGAAATTTCTTAAATAACTAATTATTTTTCGTTATATTTGTGAAAAAATTTCGGAACATCTTATACAAAATAACATGAAAATAATTAAATTATTACTTCTTATACTCTTATTTGCAGCATTTAGTAACACTAACGCTCAAAATAAAAGAAATTCTTCTGCAAATGATGGCAAAAGCATTTTAAAAAACACAAAAGCACCTTTAAATGCAAGCGATACGCTTGGAGTTTGGTATCCAAACAACACATTCCCTTTGCTGTTAGATTCAACCATTTATGCGGCTAGTGCTATAATAGGAGATACTATTTATGTTCAAAAACCAGAATGGACGGGTAATACCAGTTATGCTTCAACCAATGTAATTAAATATAAAATTAATGCTCAAGGTGGAGGAAGTTGGATTAATGGACATTCTATGCCTAAGGATAGAATTGCTGGCTCAATGACGGCTTGTAATGGCAAACTTTATTACATCGGAGGCGATAGCCTTGTTTTTGCAAGTGGTGGTGGAAGAAGCACAAATACAGTTTTCGAATATGACCCTATAACTGGTGTTTGGACGACTAAAGCACCAATGCCTATTAAACGTACAGCCCATGGTGCAGTTTGTTGGGGCGATAGCGTTATTTATGTAATTGGTGGTCCTTATAGTAATTCTACAGATAGTCTTAATATTTATTATTACAGACCAGCTACCAATACTTGGGGAACCATTCACAATTCATTACCATCTGGACAAGGAAGAAGAACTTTTTCAATAGGAATATACCAAAATAAAATTATTATTGCAGGCGGTTATAACTCAAATTCTTCCTTAAAAAATGTTTATATTGGCACTATTGGTGCAGATGCAACACAAATCACTTGGACAACTGCCCCAGTTATGCCAACTTTAAGTGGGTATAGACTTGCAAGGGCGGGTGGCACAGCTATTAATGGATACTTCTTTGTAGTTGCAGGGCAATATTCAAGCGGTTACCGCTCTGATTCTACAATGGTTTATGAATTTTCATCCAATACTTGGTTAAATAGTATTGATAATAAACCAAATAAAGGAGATAATATATACAATGCAGTAGTTTCGAGAGTGGAAGCAGGTGATACAATTCAAATTTATGTTCCTGGAGTATATGGTGGTTCTGCTATAGGAGGAACTCGTACTTTCGACGTTTTAAAATACCCTTTACCAACAACACCTGGTATTATAACTGGATTAACTGATGTATGCCAAGGTCAAAGTTCGGTAACATATTTTGTTCCTTTAATTACCAATGCTACTTCTTATTTATGGACTTTACCAAGTGGTGCAACTGGTGTTAGTAATACAAATTCAATTACTGTTGATTACGGATTATCAGCCATTTCAGGAAACATCACTGTTAAGGGACATAATTATTGTGGATTTGGTGCTAAATCTTCTTTGGCAATTACAGTTAAAAACAAACCACCTACTCCATTGATAACATTAAATTTTGATGTTTTACATTCTAACGCCACAACTGGCAATCAATGGTATTATCAAAACGGATTGCTTGTTGGAGAAATTAATCAGGATTATACCGTTACTGCAAATGGTAATTATTTTGATATTGTAACTATAGATGGTTGTAGTTCAGACACCTCTAATATAATTACCGTTACAGATGTTGGCATCAATTTTATTGAAAATAATGAAATCATTAATGTTTATCCAAATCCTACTCATGGAATGATTAATATTCATTGCTCTCAAACTATTTCAACCGCCTATATTTTCGAAATAACTAACTTACAGGGAAATATTTTATTCAAAACAAGCATTTTGCAAGAAAATCAGCAAATAAACTTAAATACCTTTGCCAAAGGAATTTATTTTATTAAAATTAAAAATAAAACATTTTATAAAACCAAGAAATTAATTATTAATTAAATAGGATAGAAACACTATTGGTATTGGATTTCATTAATTGATTTTCTAAATTTATTACTTAATTTGAATCTCAATCTATGA
>MNXO01000091.1 GCA_001872995.1 Bacteroidetes bacterium CG2_30_32_10
GTGCGTGGTGGGTTAATCGATTTTTTCTCTTATGCCAACGATTTACCTTATCGTATAGAGTTTTTTGGCGACGAAATAGAATCCATACGAACTTTCGATTACGAAAATCAGCTTTCGGTGGATAAATTAAATCAAATAAATATTCTCCCCAACATTCAAGACAAAATTATTAAAGAACAAAGAGAATCTTTTCTTTCGTTTATCCCTGCAAACACCATTGTTTGGATTAACGACTTTGGCTTTACCTGCGACAGGCTGAAAGTAGAATATGAAAAAGCAACCCAAGCTTACGAAGATGCTTCTAAAATGATAGAACATTTAGCTCCTTCAGAATTATACTTTCTCGAAACCGATTTTGCGAAAGAAATCCTTAACTTTCAAATAGTGGAAGTTGGTACAAAATTTTGTTTCAAAGCAAATCATGTATTTGAATACAACACAGCCCCACAACCTGTTTTCAACAAGAACTTTGATTTAATCATTAGCAATTTGCTCGATAACCAGAAGCAACAATACACCAATCTTTTAATTGCCGACAATACAAAACAAGTAGAACGCTTAAATATTATTTTTGAAGATGTATTGAAGAATAGGCATATTAATGATAAAATAGAGTTTGAAACTGTGAGCATTGCATTGCACGAAGGCTTTGTGGATAAAGATTTAAAAATTGCTTGCTACACCGACCATCAAATATTTGAACGCTACCATCGCTTTAGAATAAAAGAAAGTTTTAAAAGTAAAGATGCAATGAGTGTCAGAGAAATTGCCAATCTAAAACCTGGCGATTATGTTACCCATATTGACCATGGTATTGGCAGATTCGATGGCTTAGAAATAATAGATGTAAACGGAAAACCGCAAGAAGCACTTCGCATTACATACAAAGACAATGACGTACTTTATGTAAGCATTCACTCATTGCATCGTATTTCTAAATATGCTGGTAAAGAAGGGGCAGAACCCACCCTGCATCGCTTGGGTTCTAATGTGTGGAACAACCTTAAACAAAAAACAAAACAAAAGGTCAAAGATATTGCCAAGGATTTGATTAAACTTTATGCCGAACGCAAAACCACCAAAGCTTTCCAATTTCTTCCCGATAATTATTTACAAAACGAGCTTGAAGCTTCCTTTATTTATGAAGATACGCCCGATCAAGTAAAAGCTACGGCTGATGTTAAAACAGATATGGAAGCCGAATTTCCTATGGATAGATTGATTTGTGGTGATGTGGGTTTTGGGAAAACCGAAATTGCTATCAGGGCAGCTTTTAAAGCAGTTTGCGACAGCAAACAAGTGGCAGTTCTTGTGCCAACAACCATCCTTGCATTGCAGCATTACAATACTTTTAAAGATAGATTAAAAGAATTACCTTGCAGAGTGGACTATATCAATCGCTTTAAAACTAGCAGAGAACAGCATAAAACCCTCACCGATTTAGAAGAAGGAAAGGTGGATATCATTATTGGCACACATCGCTTGGCAAGTACTGATATAAAGTTTAAAGATTTAGGTTTACTTGTGATTGACGAAGAACAAAAGTTCGGGGTATCAGTGAAAGAAAAACTCAAGAAAATTAAAGTGAACGTGGACACCCTAACGCTCACCGCAACGCCTATTCCACGTACTTTACAATTCTCCTTGATGGGCGCCAGAGATTTGTCTATTATCAATACGCCACCGCCCAATCGATTTCCAGTGCACACGGAATTGCATCCTTTCAACGAAGAAATCATTCGAGATGCTATAATGTACGAAGTGAACAGAGGAGGTCAAGTTTTCTTTGTTCACAATCGGGTACAAAATATTACAGATATCACAGGAATGATTCAACGCCTTTGTCCTAATGTTAAAGTAGCCATTGGGCATGGTCAAATGGATGGAAAAAAATTAGAGAAAGTAATGGTCGATTTTATCAACGGCGACTTTGATGTGCTGGTTGCAACCACAATCATCGAATCTGGTTTAGATATTCCCAATGCAAACACTATTATTATTAATCAAGCACAAAATTATGGATTGAGCGATTTGCATCAAATGAGAGGGAGGGTGGGGAGAACCAATAAAAAAGCTTTTTGTTACCTGTTGGCTCCTCCTTTATCGGTATTAACCGACGAAGCAAGAAAAAGATTAAAAGCCATTGAAGAGTTTTCTGATTTAGGAAGTGGGTTCAATATTGCCATGCGCGATTTAGATATTCGTGGAGCTGGCAATTTGCTTGGTGCCGAACAAAGTGGATTTATTGCTGATATTGGTTTCGAAATGTACCACAAAATATTAGATGAGGCGCTCGCAGAATTGAGAGAAAACGATTTTAAAGATACTATTACCGAAGAACCCATCAAAGAATTTGTTAAAGAATGCCAAATAGAAACCGACCTCGAAATTCTTATTCCCGATACTTATGTGAACAATGTAAAAGAACGAATTGCTTTATATAAAGAATTGGACAATATTGAAAATGAAACTGTACTAAAAGAATTTTTAACACGACTCATTGATAGATTTGGAACGCTCCCCAAACAAAGCGAAGAATTAATTGATACCATCAGGTTACGCTGGTTGGCTAAAGAAATTGGTTTTGAAAAAATAGTGCTGAAAAATGGCAAAATGATTGGTAGCTTTATTTCGAACGCACAATCCGATTATTTTCAATCCAATCAGTTTACCAAAGTGCTTGATTTTATTAAAAAATACCCCAAAGATTGTGTAATGAAAGAGGTAAATCAAAAATTGATGCTTACCATTTTTCATGTGCGACAAATCAGCGAAGCCATTAATAAGCTAAAGTTGATAATGGAAAGATAAGAATTAAGAATAGAGTTTTCCATATTTTTTATGTAAATTTGCTGATATTCAATATAAATAACATTGATTCTATAAATACGATGATTATTAATAAAGCAGAATTCATTATTAGTTGCACCGAACTATCGAAATGCCCGAAACCGATATTGCCCGAATACGCATTTATAGGCAGATCAAATGTAGGAAAATCATCGCTCATTAATATGCTGGCAGATATTCGGCACCTTGCTAAAACTTCTGGCACTCCTGGCAAAACACAACTGATTAACTTTTTTCTGATTAACGAAAGCTGGCATCTGGTCGATTTGCCTGGTTTGGGATATGCCAAAGCCGCAAAAAGTTCCAAAGCAACTTGGGAAGCAATGATTCAAAATTATCTTTCTAAACGCGAATGTTTGCTATCAACATTCTACTTGGTTGATAGCCGTTTGGAACCCCAAAAAATAGATTTAAATTTTATGGAATGGATGGGTAAAAAACAAATTCCTTTTGTTATTGTGTTTACCAAAGCAGACAAAATCTCAAGACCCCAACTCGACAAACAAGTAGCTTTGTATAAAAAAACATTACTAAAATCTTGGGAAGATTTGCCCACTATGATTTTTACTTCTGCAGAACAAAAACTCGGTAAAGAAGAAATATTCGACTTTATTGAACAAACAAATAAAATATTTAAGGCGTAAATGCTATCAGATTGTTCAAATAAAAAAACAATCTAAATAGGATAAAAATACTAATCAATTTATAATTCCTGTTCTATTTAATTGTATTGTATCTTCCTATTTTATTATAAACACCTAAATAAGTAGAATCTCGGTAATTGACAACCATATTTACCACATCATTCTCTTGAATAAAATAACCATTACCTATAAAAGTATGGTCTAAATCGTTAGGAGGAGTGCCGCAATGTACTGTTTGGGAAGGAACTGTTACTGTAGTGCCATTTAATAAAAAATAAATGGAAGAATTTGCTAAATTCCCAAAGTTGGCTGTATAGAATTTGTTAGATTGTGCTGTAGCGGTTATTACATCTGTATATGAGGTAGTAGAGCCTGCACCTTCATCGATAACATTATAGTTTCCGGCAAAAAACGCATAATCATAATTTGAAACATAAATAGCTTGTGTTTTTTGGCTTAAACCAGCATTATTGGTAACTTTCAAAATAACGGTATAAGTGCCTGCTTGAGAATATTGGTGTATTGGGTTTTGCAAGGTAGAAGTAACGCCATCACCAAAATCCCATTCCCACAAGATGGGGCTTGTAGTGGACATGTCCGTAAAATAAATGGTATAATTTTCTCCTTCATAATAAATAAAACTAGCTTCTGACAATGTGCTTGGAATGAAAATTAATTTGGTTATTTGGTTGGAGCCTGCGAGATTAAAAACCCTAAGTGTAACAGAAAAACTTCCGCCATGCGAATATCTGTGAGAAGGATTTTGTAAAGTTGAAGTGGTAGCATCACCAAAGTTCCATAACCACAAGTTGGGATTGCCCGCAGAAGAATCTTTGAAATTTACAGCTAAATAGGGTGCTAAAGTTAAAGTAAAATCGGCAGAGGGCATCACAGGCATATTATTTAAAACCACAACGCTGTCTGTTTGTTTAAAAGTTCCATAATCATTAGTAACATTTAACGTTAAATGATACGTGTTTTCAGAAGTATATATGTGATTTGGGCTTTTCTCTGTTGAAGTAGTGCCGTCACCAAACTCCCATAACCAAGAAGTGGGGTTATTTGCTGTATTATCGATGAAATGAACTGTTTCTCCAGGCTTAGGGTATTTTGGAGAATAAGTAAAAGAACTTATAGGCGAAGTGCCGATTGTTATTTTTTGAGAAAAGGGATTAGATTCTTTATTCTTATTAGAAAAGGCAACTAATGTAACGGCATATTCTCCAAGTTTGGTATATGCATGTGTAGGGTTTTTGTCATTGCTTCTATTTCCATCACCAAAATTCCATTCGTAATGGTCGGCATCGATTGATAGATTTGTAAATAGCAGGAGGTCATTTGGAATTGTTGTTGTTTTTGAAACGGTAAACGCAGCAGTGGGCTCTTTTTGGCATCCTAAAAAGGTTAAAACAAAAATAAACACTATTACTTCTAAAATTTTGGAAAGTTTCATTTTTAATTATTTGGTTTGTTTTAAAACAAAAGTATAAATAATTATTTTATTTTTAAGCAATTAAATCTTTTGTAAACCATAAGCAATAAACAAATTTATTTGAATTGGATTTTATACTTTGGGCTAACCCAGTAGCGCCTTGCTAAAAAATGGTCAAGTTTATTTTTCCAGTTTTTTCAAAAAATCAATTAGCTGATTTGTTGCCAAAGCACGGTGGCTGATTTCGTTTTTTACTTTTGCACTCAATTCTGCAAAAGATTTGTTGTATCCATTGGGCATAAAGATAGGGTCGTACCCAAAACCATTGGTTCCTCTTTTTTCTTTCAAAATAGTGCCATTGATAATGCCTTCAAAGAAATGTTTTTCGCCATTAATAATAAGAGCAATAGCGGTTTTAAAACATGCTTCTCGCTTTTCGATGGCTTTCATTTCAATTAGCACTTTATTCATATTATCCTCAAAACTTCTATTTTCACCTGCATACCTTGCCGAATAAACGCCAGGTCGGTTGTTAAGTGCTTCTATTTCTAAACCAGTATCATCGGCAAAGCAATTAAAACCATATTTAGAATTAACATATTCTGCTTTCTCTAAGGCATTTTCTATGATTGTTTCTTTTGTTTCGGGGATTTCCTCAAAACAATGGATGTCTTTTAAACTAAGAATATTAATTTGTTTGCCAATAATGGCAGTAATTTCTTCTATTTTATGTAGATTGTTGGTGGCAAATACTAATTGCATAAAACGTGTTTAAAAAAAACAACAATAACCTTTTGAGCGGCTATTGTTGTTCTTGTATTACAATGAAAAAAGTGGAGTTATTTTTTGCATTTGCCTTTTAAGTCTTTAATAGCTCCTAAGGCTTTTTCGTTTTGTGGGTCAACAGCAACTATTTTTTCCCAATAGGCGATAGAGTTGCAAAAATCTTTATAAAGTAAATAATAATAAGCCAAATAGCTAAAAGCTTCTTTTCGATAAATAACAAATTTAACAGAATCCTGCTCTGTTTTTTGAAGTAGCATTTCAAAATATGGTTTAGCTTTTCCCTTAATTAAAATAGTTTTGTTATTTTCATCCACATCGGGGTCAAGTAAATTTTGGGTTACAGCTTTTAGACGTATTGCCTGAATAAAATTTGGTTCAATGCTTATCGCCATTCCAAATGCAGTATCGGCTTTTTCCCAATTTGCAATATTATAATAATATTTCCCAAGATTATAATAATCAGGATAATATGTTGCTGGATCTGTATTTATTTTTTTTAAGATATTTATTTTTTCATTCAATACATCTGCAGCGTCTTGATATTTTTTCATTTTAGCATACGAAGTAGCCATTTCTGAAAGCATATCGGTATTGGTGGAATCTTTTTCAAAAGCTATTTTATACTGAATCACAGCCAATGAATCCATTGTACTTTTTGCTAAAATTCTTGCATAGTAAACGTAGTCTAAATTGATTGTTTTTTCTGGATTTGTTTTGCTGAAGAATTTTGTAATGTAAAATAAAGCGGTATCATATTTTTTATCTTCATAATAACAAAAAGCCAGAGCACGGTTAATGTCGTTTCTGGAGGAGTCTAATGCTATCACTTCATTAAATTGGTCAATTGCTTCAGCATAATCTTTTAGGTCATATAAAACGAGAGCATATTTAACTTTTGCCGTTACATTGTTTGATAAATCAAGGTATTTTTTATAATATTTTTTGGCAACTTCGTTTTGTCCAGCTTTAGCAAAAGTAACACCAAGTTCAAGATATGCTGGAGCATAAGTAGAGTCAATAAGCAATGCTTCTTTATAGTACTCTTGAGCTTCTTGATAATTTTTTGTTCTATAACGCAATTGTCCAATTCTTAATTTTGCTTTAGGGGATTTTGGGTCAAGTTCTTCTGCTTTTTTATAATTAAAAATAGCGTTGGTGCCATCGTTGTTCTCCATATAAGCATCACCTTTTACTAAATATATTTCAGGGTTCTTAGGGTTTAAAAGAGTTGCTTTGTCAAGAAAAGTAATTGCTTGATTGATGTCTTTTTTCTTTGGTGCATTAATGTAAGCTTCTGCAATACAAATTAATGTAATTGCTTGGTCTATCTTGCTTAACTTAGAGGCTTTGTTTGTTTTACTTGGAAATTTTGCTTGTGCGTTATCAAATTCTATTTTAGCGGTGTTTACATCGCCATTGTATAAAGCAACTTTTCCTTTTCCAACGTTATTTAAAGGATTATTAGGATCTACTTCCAGACCTTTTGTGTAATAAACTAAAGCGGCATCTGTCATTTCCTTAATTGTATTTGACAATGTATCGGCGAAATATGTTTTCAAAAAATTGTCGCCATAATAATAATAATAGGTTCCATTGTTGGGTTCTTTTTCTATAATTGTTTTAAAAACTTTTGCAGCCGCTTCAAATTGTTCACCTGCGGTAAGATTTCTTGCAGCAAATAAATCCTGAGACTTTACTTGGTAGGCGAAACAAAACAATGCAATACCCAATAGTACGCTTAGTGGTTTTTTAAATAGTTTTGACATAATCTTTTAGTATTTTAGGTTTAATGATTTAATAATTATTTATCTTTTTACTTCAATAAGTCTAACGGGCATTGTGGCAGGAACTAGACCTGATTTTAGCACAATTCTTTGTCCTTGATCGCCAGCAACAAACTGAATAAAACCATCTCCAAGCCCTGTAAATGTTTCACGACAAATCATATATACATCGCGAATAAATGGATAAGAACCTTCTGCAATATACCCTTGATAGGGTTTTGTAAAAACTCCACTGGAAGGATTTTCAATGGCAACTATTTTGGTACGCTTCATAAAATTAATAGATACTGAATCGTCTGAATCGCTTATCCAGTTTACACTAATAATGCCTAATGCATTTTCGTTTTTTTCAACATAATTAATTACTTCTTGATTGCTATTAACTGCAAAGCAATTGGCAGGAAAGCTCTGTTTAATATTAAATTTTTCTTTTATATAGCGAACATTCCCAGAGTTATTGTTATCAAAAACCACAACCATATCTTTTAGCAAAGTTTTCTGGTTTATTTGCTTCCATTGGTTTAAATTTCCATTAAATATATCTTCAATTTGCTTGTAATTAAGCAAACTATCGTGGTTGTTATTGTTAATAATAAATGCCAACGCATCATAAGCAACTCTGGTAATACGTGGGATGATGGATTTACTTTTCAATACATCTTCTTCGTTTTTGGTGAGTTTTCTATTAATAACAATGGTTCTAACAGAATCGTTCATAAAATCTTTTATCAAAAGACCCTCTGGTTTATAAGTAGGGTTAATTTTTGCATATTTATAAAGAGACTGAAAAGTGTAAATTTCAGTATCCAAAAGCAATTGATATGATTCATCTACATATATTTTAATGTTTCCAGCTGTTGTAGTTTCGGTTATCTTGTTACCTCCCTGTCCACAGCCACTTATAATTATGGTAGGAATAATTATAAATAAAAATAATTTTTGAATATTTCTCATAATTAGTCTTTTAACGTTAACAATAATACTGAAAAAATGTTTTCAAAAGCAAAAATAAATATTTTTTTGAATTTCTATTGAATTAATAACAATAAATAAGCCAAATTGTTTGAAACATTTTGGTTTATTCTTCTTCTGAGTTTCTGTTTTTGGCGTAAAGACGTGCTAAACGATAAAATCCAAATAAAATACAGAAAACACCAAAAATTACCCTTGCCATTTTGGGCAAATAATCAAATGAAGGGGCTAAAAAAATATAAACACCCAAAAAAAACCATAATGCAATAATAACCCACGTAAGATATTTCATCAATCTATTTTTTAATGATTCATTTGCAAAGGTAAAAAAATAATAAGCAAATAATGCAAGTCCTAATAAATTGTCTTTATGAAATTCTGTTGGGATTATTTTTTAGAAAAGATTCCCAACTTGAATATTTGGTGCCTTGTTCACCGCTATTTTTGTGTTGAAAAAAATGACATACTGCTGCTGCCAGTCCATCGGTAGCATCAAGGTATTTTGCCTTTTCTTTGATTTTTAGAAGAGAATATAACATTTCTGCTACTTGTTCTTTAGAAGCATTGCCATTGCCCGTAATGGATTGTTTGATTTTCTTGGGTAAATATTCGAAGATGGGAATATCTCTATACAAAGCTGCTGCAATGGCAACCCCTTGAGCTCTTCCTAGTTTTAACATAGATTGAACATTTTTACCAAAAAAGGGAGCTTCTATAGAAAGTTCGTCTGGTTTATAGGTTTCAATTAATTTTAGGGTGGTTTCAAAAATCTTTTTTAATTTTAATGCTTGGTTATCCAAGTTTCCAAGTTTTAGTACATCAAAAACTATTAACTCTATTTTATTTTGTTTAGTGCTTATTACACCATAACCCATTATATTTGTACCCGGATCAATTCCTAATATTATTCTTTCTTGTGTCAAAACTATAGTTTAATGAATGAATAAAGCAAAAGTACATAAAATTTTTAGTTTGCTGTTTAAAACCACAATCTTATTATTGTCATTGATATATATCTATTACAAGATTTTTTATAACCAAGACCTAGATAAAATAAGATTTTCTGTTTTTCTGGCAAGTGAGAATAATTCTTTTGTTGGATATTTATTATTGGTATTGCTGTTAATGCCTCTAAATTGGGGCATTGAAGTAATTAAATGGCGCTACTTAATATTTAAAATAGAAAGACTATCTTTTTACGATTCACTAAAAGCTGTTTTAGTTGGTATTACGTTTAGTTCATTTACTCCTAACCGAATTGGTGATTACTTTGGAAGAGCATTTATGTTGAATAACCCTAAGAAAAGTGATGGTGTCCTCATTACTATTATTGGAAGCATTGCACAATCAGTTGTTACAATTGTTGCAGGAACCATTGGATTAATTTGGCTCGAAAACATACTGCTAACAAACATCCTTTTTATTAATAAACTTCCTTTAATGATTAGCTTGTCGGTAATGTTTGTTATAAACACTTTGATTTTGCTAGTTTATTTTAAAATTTCGTTTTTAAACAAATTATTTTTAAAATTTCGTTTTTTAAAAAAGTTATCCCCTTATACTCAAATATTTGCCAGGTATTCATTTTATGAATTACTCACTGTATTATTCCTAAGTTTGTTGAGATATTTTGTGTTTATATTTCAATTTTATTTACTATTGCTTATTTTTAACATTGAAATTTCATTATTTGATGGTTTAGCAATAATAGCAATAATCTATTTGGTAACAACTATAATTCCAACAATAGCACTCTCGGAATTGGGTATTAAAAGTGCCGCCGCAATTTATATATTTGAATTATATGATCGTCAAACAGCTTACTTTTCAAATACAATTGCATTAAGCATTGTGTCTGCAACTTTTATATTATGGCTATTGAATCTCGCTATACCCGCTTTAGTAGGTGGATTTTATGTATTTAAAATGAAACTGTATAAAAAACCCTGCAATGATTGATTTTATATACGTTTTTCTTGTGTTATTGCTAATAACAGGGATTAATTATTTTGTCCTGATTATTTATTTTATTATCGGTTGGTTTAACATAAAACCATTCAATAGTCTTGAAAACAAAATAAAGACAAAAGTAAGCATTATACTTCCATTCCGAAACGAAGAAAACAATATCCTTAATATTCTTGAATGTCTTTTAAAACAAGATTTTCCTAATCAATTGATGGAAATAATATTAATTGACGACCATTCCACTGATTTATCATTATCAAAAGCAAAACTATTTAAAGAAATTCACGCCAATAATGATATTAAAATAATTGAACTAAAAGCCCTATACCCCAATACAGGTTCTAAAAAGCTGGCAATAAAGGAAGGAATTGTTTTAGCAAATGGAGAATTAATAATAACAACTGATACCGATTGTATTATGAATTCAAATTGGCTGAAATATATTGTTTCTTATTACGAAAGGTATCATCCAAATATGATAGTGGCTCCTGTATGTTTTGTAAATGATCATAAGCTTTTTGGGCAAATGCAGCATCTTGAATTTTTAAGTCTTCAAGCCATTGGTGTGGCAAGTGTTGGCATTAAGCATCCAATTCTTGCTAATGGAGCAAATCTCGCTTACAAAAAAGATGTTTTCAATGCAGTGAATGGTTTTAAAAGCAATGAAAACATTGCTTCAGGTGATGATGTATTTTTATTACATCAAATAAATAAAGCGTTTCCCGATACTATTCATTATATAAAATCTTATGAGACATTGGTTTATACCAATCCGCAAATAGGAATACGCAAATTTATGAGTCAAAGAAAAAGGTGGGCGTCTAAAAGTAAATATTATCAAGATGTTTTTGCAAAATATGTTGCTATATCTGTTTTTTTATTCAATTTTTTATTATTAATGGCATTGTTTTTATCCCTTTTCCAAATAAAATCTCTTTTGTTTTTTGGTATTTTATTAACTGTCAAGCTATTGATTGATTCTTTATTGTTATACAAAATAACAAAATTTGTTAAAAGGAGGAAACTACTTTTGCTGGTTCCCTTTCTGGACTTGTTGTATATTTTTTATGTTGTATTTATTTCTGGATATTCTTTGGTAGGCAAATATAAATGGAAGGGCAGGCAAATAGAGAACTAATTTGTCAATTGTTGTATTAAATTTTCGGCGATTAGCAAGTCAATAGCGGTTGTTATTTTAATGTTTTCATTATTTCCGTCCACCAGAAAAATTTCTTCTCCAGTTTTTTCTACTACCGTAGCATCATCTGTAAACATTTCGTTATAGGATTGTTGGTAAGCCTTATTAATGATTTCAGATTTAAAACATTGAGGTGTTTGAACAATTTTAAGATTGTTTCTATTTACCGACTTGTTTGTTTTGTTGGATATTTCTCGAATAGAATCATTCACAGATAAAACTGGTATTGCTGTCCCTAATTTTTCAGCAGTATTGTAAACGCGAGATATAGTTTCATTGCTTACCAAGGGTCTAACTCCATCGTGGATTGCAATTAAACCAGCCTCTTCAATTGATTTTAATCCATTTTTTACAGAGTGAAACCTTGTTTCACCTCCTTCCACAATGTTATGAGGAATTGTGAGATGATTTTCGTCACATAGTTCTTTCCATTTACTTATTTGGCTGGACGGTAAAACAAGAATAATGCTTATTTCATTATTATAACTGAAAAACGCATTAATAGTGTGAAACAAAACAGGTTTGCCAGCAAGCAACAAAAATTGCTTTGGCACACTATTATTCATTCTTGTGCCAAAACCGCCTGCAACAATAATTACGTATTTTTTCAAATTAGAACAAAAAGTCTCTTTTAAAAAGAAAAAGAATAAAATTAAATAATCAACATTGCATCTCCATAAGTAAAGAAGGAGTACTTTTCATTTATAGCTTCTTTATAGGCCTTCATTAACAAATCGAAACCAGAAAAAGCAGCAACCATCATCATAAGCGTACTTTGCGGCAAATGAAAATTAGTAATCATTGCATTTGCAATGCTAAAATCGTAAGGAGGAAAAATAAATTTATTGGTCCAACCATTAAAAGGTTTAAGGTGTCCTGAAATTGTAACTGCCGATTCTACTGCTCGCATTGAAGTTGTACCTACTGCACATATTTTTTTTCTATCATTTATACCTTTATTAACAATTTCAACCGCTTTTTCTTTTACAATCATTTGTTCAGAATCCATTTTATGCTTTGTAAGGTCTTCCACATCTACACTTCTAAAAGTACCAAGACCTAAATGTAAGGTAATTTCTGCAAAGTCGGTGCCAACTAGTTCTAATTTCTTAATTAATTCGCGACTAAAATGCAAACCAGCAGTTGGAGCAACAACAGCACCTTCGTATTTGGCATATATTGTCTGATATCTTTCCTTATCTTCAGGTTCTGTTTCTCGTTTAATAAGTTTTGGAAGAGGTGTTTGTCCTAATGATTCTATGGTTTTTTTAAACTCATCGTAAGTACCATCAAATAAAAAGCGTAATGTTCTTCCTCGTGAGGTTGTGTTATCAATTACTTCGGCGACTAATGAGCCGTCATCGCCAAAATATAATTTGTTTCCAATTCTAATTTTTCGAGCTGGATCTACCAGTACATCCCATAATCGTGCATCTCGATTTAGCTCTCTTAAAAGGAACACTTCTATTTTTGCACCTGTTTTTTCTTTGTTTCCATATAAACGTGCAGGAAATACTTTTGTGTTATTTGTTATCATTACATCGCCATCTCCAAAATAATCTATGATGTCTTTAAATATTTTATGTTCTATGGTTCCATCTTTTCGGTTTACAACCATTAGGCGTGATTCATCTCTATTTTTAGCAGGATAACTTGCGATTAACTCGGGTGGTAAACTAAATCTAAACTCAGATAATTTCATATTTTATTTTTAATAATTATTTATAATTATTATGCAAAGATAATATCTGAAAAGGCAAAAGTCCAGTTTTACGACAAAAAAGAATAAAATAATTATAAGGCATTCAATATTTAATAGTTAAGTAGGAAGTAAATACTCTTTTCAAATATTTTTTTTATTTTACAAACAAATTATCTGGTTAAAAATTAATCAAAATAGAAGTTTCCTGGAATAATGGCAGCTTTAAATGAATTAATTAGAGTACCATCTGGTTTGTAGCGATAAATAATGCCTTTTTGAACATAATCTATAGCATCCGCAACATAAACAATTCCAGTATAAGGTTCAATGCCTATTGCATAGAAGTTTGCTGTTTCTTTATTAATAAATACATTGTTGGTAATAGAACTTGAAGTAATTGGAAAACGATATATGCTTTTATTAATATAATACAAAGTATCCTTCGTAAAATTTATGTTTAATTTAAAAGGTTCATCTGATGGATTAGTGAAAAATAATGTTTTTTCAACTTGCCTTGAAATTGGGTTAATTTTACATAAACTTGCTAACTTATTTAACTGATTACTACCGCTACTTAAGACCCATATCATTCCATATTTATCTTCTCTTATAGAATTAGAAGCATAACCAACTTGAATACTGTCTTCTATTGAATCGGTAGCTGTATTAATAACATACACTTTGTCTGTCAGCATATTGGTAACAAAAGCATTTCCATAAGACAGCAAAAGCTCTTCAGTCCATCCTTTACACAATATTGAACCCGTTTTAACATTTGAAGTTAAATCTACGATTGATATTGAGTTTGAATATAAATCTGTAACATACGCTTTTGCATTACTCACAGGTAAAAAATATCGTGGTGATTGGAGATTGCTTATTGTTCCTATAGACTTAAACGTTTTTTTATCTACAACCTCAATTTTGCCTGAATTATTTACCACAATATAAATTTTATCATTGAATATATTCATCGATTGGCAAACATCTCCTAATGGACGATTGTTTGTTTGTTGAAATAAGTCTTCGTTCACCGTTGCATTTGCTATATCATAATAACTGACTTTCGCATTTCCAAATTGAAAATTCCCTTCATTGGTAATATAAACGCCTCTATTATTGCTTATTATTATGGATGGGTCTTGATTGATGGACGGTTTGTCTTTTCTACACGCATTAACTATGAAAATAACTCCAATTAATAATGCGATTGTTTTAATTTTATTCATTGTTAATAATTATTTTTTTTACCAAATTTCCTTTTGTAGTTAATAATTTAACAAAATAAATACCATTGGTTAAATTGATATTATTTAATTTAATAGTATGAAACCCCTTATTTTCTTTCTGGTCAATTAAAACAAAATTCTGTTTGCCTAAAACATCAGAAATAACAATCTTAATAGGTAAAGACTCCTTTAAATAATATTTGATTACGCTTAAATTATCAATAGGGTTAGGGAAAACTTCAAACAGAGAAACGCTATTTGATAGTTCATTTATTTCACCTGAATTATTCTGATGTATCACCCCAACGGCATCTAAATCGAAACCACCTGAGGGGTATGGTGTATTCCAAGGGTCATTGATAATATTTTGATATTGGTCATAAGTAGCATAATTTGCTTGAATGCAACCCACAACGTCAATAATTTTAACATGTGTTATCTTGTTAATGTCAAGGCCTGATTGAGAGGAAAGATCTTCCAAATCGAAGGGTGTGCCATATAATGCACGATATTTGCCAGCAAGGTTATCAATTTTCGTTGCATCAAGAGTTCCGAAACCATCAACTTGAATAAGGTTCTGTGTATAGGAAGTAGCTGGGAATCTGAAAAAATTAATACCATCTGAACTCACTTCTACAAAAGCCAATTCAAGAAAGTCATCATTAAAAGAGTTTTCAAAAACTGCAAAATCCCAACCAGTTTCATTTTTAATAGGTTTACTAAATGTCAAGATCGCAGAACCGCCATCGCCTAAACTAATTACTCCATTTTCGCCAGCTTTTCCAATAGCCATCGTATTATCTCCTGTAGTAGTAAAGCCAAGACTTTGGTTAGAAATATCTTGATACCCTCTTGTAACCAAACAATTAGTTGCCCAAGCAACAAAAACAGAACTATCTTTATAAATGGCGGTGGTTCCTATTTGACCAACTGGAGGTGGAAATTGTGCCATTATAGCAAAGGATATTATTATTGAAAAAATGGTAAGTAATTGTTTCATTTGTTTATTTTAAAATTTTACTTTATAGCTGCCTATAAAGACCTGTAAATAGCCATCTGGCTTTGTATGCTATTGTTTATAGGTATTTCATCTGTTATTCTTTTACAAATTTATTGTTTAAACAAACATTATTTCCAAAAATTTGTACAAAATAAAGTCCCTTTTGAAAATCACTAATGTTAATGACTTCATTATTATCAATGGATTTTGTGAAAACCTCTTTTCCCGAAATGTCTAAAATTCTTACTTGTAAATCATCTTGTTTTAATTGCGAAATGTCAATATGAATTAAATCTTTGGCTGGATTGGGATAAATATTAAAGCGATTGTGATTAATAGTTGAGTTAGCTAATAATAGAGGACTATCGGTTGTAGTAAAATTATCGATACAATAAAATGCTGGTGTATTCATTCCATAAGCACCATTATCAGAAGAAGAAAGCACAAATTTTAAACTATCTACATTTCCTAACGATTTTAAATCAATCCAATTCCAGTTTTTAACGATGTAATCTTCCGCATTATTTGTAAATCTAAAATCTGCTAAAAAAAAAGTCACACTATCGTTTGCCAATATGCCATTATACCATTTGCGAATAGTGAGTTTAAACCAATCGGGGTCGTTTCCGCTAACCCCTCCAAATTTTTTGGCATAAGCATCCCCATTCAACATACTTAAATACGCATAAGTTCCATTGGTTACGCACATTCCATCAATTACTTTACCCAAAGCATTTCCTGTTAATTTAATTACTGCATTTTGTTGTCCAACTGCATAATTTGAAGAACTATTATATCCAATTGCTGGTCTAGCACTATACATGTTTGTATAACCCGCAGTAATGCTATCATTCATATTGCTGTATGCCCAACCAAATTCCCAATAACCCCCATAAGTAGGATTATAATAATTTGGAAAATTGGCATTTCCACTCTCAAAGCTTGCACCCATTGGTTGTGAAGAACCATTCCAATAGGAATTTGAATTTAAAGTAAGATTTTCAAAGCTTGAAATCGTTTGTGCATTGGCGTATTTATAATCGCTTATTGTTAATATACAAAGAAGCATGTAAGATAAAAGTTGTTTTTTCATAGTTAATTAATTTGGTTTATTGAATTTTATTGAAAATCCTACTTGAAAATTTCTTAAAGGCATAGCCCTATAAAGTAATATTTGATAATTTTCGTTATAAATGTTATTTACTTGAAAATATATGTTCATTTCGCTTTTTCTAATATTCATTTTCTTTGATAAATATATATTTGCAATAAGATAAGGTTCTAAATATTCAGTGTTATCGGTAGATGTATATCTATATCCAGTATATCCGTGTTGATAATTGAATGAATAACCTTTAAATACTAAAGAAAATTTAGCAAAACCAGAATACATTGGAACATAAATTAATTGTTTATTAACTGACGCATCGTTGGGTGTTTTTGGTTTTTCGTTGGTTGATAACACATAGTTAGTAATGAGTGCAAACTTGAAACTTAGATTGCCTAAAGGTATTTTAAGTTCTGACATCGTCTCCATACCTCTACTGTGGACTTTCATTAAGTTTTGAGGACTCCAATAGCTTTGTCCAGGAAGCCAAATAATCCAATGATTCATTACTCGATTAAAAAGGGTTGGTTCAAATACAAAGCCTAAATTGTTTTTTTTTGATGTAAGATTTATTGATAATCCTGCTTCTTCACAATAACCGCTTTCAGGCAACAAATCTGCATTTCCTCCGGGCACCCAATATAAGTCGTTGAAAGTTGGAATTCGATAGACCTTAGAAAAATTTACTTTTGTAGATACCCATTTAGCAATAAACACATCAGAACCTATCGAAAATGTAAAGGGAACAAATTTAGATTTTATAATTTCTTGTCTTACAGCTATAGTGCTTTGAATGATGTTTTTTTTTGAAATGAACTTATATAAAGCAAACAAAGCTGTGCGATTTTGAATTGGTTTGTTTTGAAAACCATCTGAAAACGCTTGAACATAAGTATTGTTTAACCCTATATCCAGAAAGTTCATTTTATTTAGTATCCATCTTGATTCAGTTTCTGCAATAATACTCTTAGAGCCACTTAATGCTTGGTAATTATAACTATTGTCCGAATAATTTAAGTGCTCATCAAAATAGGCAATACGATTCATCCATATCAATTTTTCCTTTGCTCTTTGCCATTCAAACGTAAGTCTGAGATTATCATCTTTTTCATCAGAATTATTAAACAATTGCAACATTGTGGGAGGAATTTCTCTATAATTATGCTGATACCAGAAACATAAATTTAGTTTTTGATATTTGTTAATGCGTAAGAAATTTTCAGATATTATTCCATTTTGTTTGTATGCGGCATGATGCTGACTAACTAGTGAAGTATCAGAAATTGCGGTATTGTAATATGAGAAATTATTTAATGACGAATGATTGAATAGCTTCAAGGAGGAAACAAACTTTGCTTTGCTTTGCTGAACGTAAATGTACTGACTATAATCATCAAAACTACCAGCAGAAAGGCTTGCAACAATTGTTAAACCTTCATTAAACCAAACATTGTTATTTAAAAGTATCGTTCCCCCTACAGCACCACTACCCCACAAAGCACTGCTTCCTCCAAATTGAATACTCACCTTATTTGAAATTGTATTTGGAATGATTGACAAATCTAACTGACCATTTGAAGGGCTATTTAAATTAAACCCATTCCACAAAACAGCAGTATGGGTTGCATTGCCCCCTCTAAACGAAGTGGTTGCCAAACTTCCTGCACCATAAGATTTAATAAAAATAGAACTTTCGTTTAATAAAAGAGTTGCGAGCGAATTGTTATTGTATTGTGCAGTAATGTTGCTATCTATTACTTGAACTTTTGTTCCAGATGAATAATTATCGAGGCGGTTAGAAATAATTTTAATTTCTTTAAGTGTATAGGTAGAATCAGCAATTCGATTTTGTGCAGACAAAGTTACACTGCATAAAAAGACGAAAAATAAAAGATAAGCCTTACCAATATTCATTATAAACGATTTAGTCCGAATCATTTCGTATCGTTCAATAACGTAAGAATAGAAAAAAGTGAAGTAATTTTAATTACTTGAGTTCTTCGTTTCACATCCCGAAAGCTACAAACGATATTTATACTGGCAGGTCTTCTGACTCGCTCTCTTTTCGACGCCTTCCCATTTCGCATTTTGCGAAACAGTGGCTATGGTATTGTCAAAAAGTTTTAAAGAGCATACAGCAGCGGGTACTGTTCAGGTTTTGCACCTGATTCCCATTTTAATACTATAAAATTGATAATTTTATAATTAACCAATACAATTGCAAACCTACAAGTATTTTTTTAATTTGCAAATTTTAATTTGAAGTTTTTTAATAAGTCGTTTGGTTTTTTAGTTCTCCAATCAATAGAGATAAGATAAATTTATGATGTCTTATGGTGATGGATGATTTTAATATATCCAACCTGCATTAAGGTTATATCTGTTTGATTTGGGAGAATCTTCGTTAATAATTGACAATGGAATTGGTTGCATTTCAAATAAGAGCTCTTCTTGAGGAACAAGGGTAGATGTTTTTACATAATTCTTTTTTAAATCTTCAACTCTGTACATTTTAGGTTGATAACCCTTGGTATATATACATATTTTGACTTCTTTATTGTTTTCTGGTAAAGGGATTGAAAAATTGCCATTGACATCTGATATAGTACTTATGTTTTTACCTACAATGTTTATATGCACATTGGCTATAGGCTTATTATTCTTAGCATCGATAACTTTCCCTTCTATGGGTTTGGCTGCAAATGTATTAAAATGAATTAATATGAAAAACATTCCAACGATATAAGTTATTATACTTGGAAAACGATAGTTCATTGCTTTTTTCATAAAAAAATATTTAATTATCCTTTACGAAATATTTAATAAACAAAGATACAAAAGTTTAAAATGATTTTATTCATTTTTATTTTTTTCTATTGTATTGACATCAATTAACATGATTATAAAAACAAAATAGTTTGTTTTTAGATAGTAATAAAAAAAAAACCACCAAATTCATTGAAATTCGGTGGTTTTTTAAATTTAATGTTTTTAGCCAGCGGAGAGAGAGGGATTCGAACCCCCGGACCTGTTACAGTCAATAGTTTTCAAGACTACCGCAATCGACCACTCTGCCATCTCTCCGCCGCAAAAGTACAACTTTTTTGTAAATTACAAATATTAAAAAATGATTTTATAATAAATAATGGTTATGTTTTAGAATATTGTGTAATTAATAAAATATTATATTTATCTTTAATAGACCGATAGGTCTTAATAGTTGAAACATTAGATATCACATTCCTAACGAGATCGACCGTTTGAGTTGAAGATTTCTTTACTTTCTCCAAAAATATGAACCAATTTAAGTATTGATTAAGATATTTAGTTG
>MNXO01000169.1:0-6092 GCA_001872995.1 Bacteroidetes bacterium CG2_30_32_10
TGAACTTCTTTACATATCTATCTGATTGGCAGTTTTTGGTGGCTTTTGAAATGATGTTTGAATCAATTAAAGAAATTAGCTGTCCGAAAACAGATTGTCCAAAAAAATGTATACTTTTGCTCATTGTAGGAAGTTTTTTGTGAAGCAAATCTACAAAAAAGAAAAAGGAAGTTTTTAAGGCTTCCTTTTCTTTAAATTTTTATCGGACAACAGTGTTATTGATACTAAAGAAAAAGAAATTAAATTCTATTTACAATAAGTAATCCACAGGAGCCAGCGTCTCGCTGGTTCTATTAAACCCAAAAGGTTCTATCTTTCAAAAAGGTAGAACCTTTAAAATACAGATAAGAGGTTTTGAAAACCTGGCAGTTTTTTCCACCTCGGTTAGTTTTCTTTCTATATAGGTTAATTTATTAACCACCTCGGATATTTTATACAAAATTCTCGCTGGCGCTCGTTCAATGTCATTAAATTAAGAAAAAAAGGCGTAATATTATGTTAGTTACTTAGAATAAATTTGGACTCTTTGAATACAAATTGAAAAATAAAATGTATTATTGTATTAGTTTTTCAGCACAAATTTAAATGGATTCGATTTTGTGTTTGATAAAAGTCAAAAAAATGAATTTTTTGAACCCACCTTAATATTATGAAAATTGAAAGAAAATTGAAAGACAAGATGGTTTAAAACAAAGTATAAAAACATGAAACCCAAACAAATATTGCTATTTAATACCGAGGACAAGAAGGTGCAAGTGGCTGTTACCTTTAAAGATGGTACTTTTTGGCTTACTCAAAAAATAATGAGTGAACTATTTAATGTAAAAATACCCTCCATTAGCAAGCACCTTAAAAATATTTTTGAAACTGGGGAACTTGATCCCATTTCAGTTGTTTCCAAAATGGAAACAACTGCTAAAGATGGCAAGAATTATGAAACTATTTTTTACCGTTTAGAAGCTGTTTTGGCTGTTGGGTATCGTGTTAATTCAATACAGGCAACTCAATTTAGAAAATGGGCAACTCAAACCCTCAATGAGTTTATCATCAAAGGTTTTGTTATGGACGACGAACGCCTGAAACATGGCAAACACTTTGGGCAAGATTACTTTGATGAACTACTAGAAAGAATAAGAGATATAAGAGCGAGTGAAAGAAGATTTTATCAAAAAATAACGGATTTATACGCCCTAAGTATTGACTACGATAAAGATAGCCAACAAACCAAAGACTTTTTTGCTGCTGTTCAAAACAAACTTCATTGGGCAATTTCTGGACAAACAGCAGCAGAAATCATTTACTCCGAAGCAGATGCTACTCAATTATATATGGGCTTGAAAACCTGGAAGGAAGCACCCAATGGCAAAATTTTTAAAAGCGATGTTACAATTGCAAAAAACTACCTCTCGCATCAGCATGTTGCTGAGCTTAACAGGATTGTTTCTGCTTACTTAGACTTAGCAGAAAACAATGCATTAAGAGGTATTGCTTTTGATATGGCTGAATGGGTTAAATTTATTAATGGGTTTTTAACCTTATCAAATTATACTATTTTAAAAGATAAAGGCAAAGTGAGCATGCTCGAAGCCAAACTAAAAGCCGAACAAGAATTTGAAAAATTCAGAGTAATACAAGATAAAGTTTATGAAAGTGATTTTGATAAAGAAGTGAAAAAAATCAATGCAAAGGCTATTACTGATAAAAAAAAGAAAGAAAATTAAATTATCCCCGTTGGGTCGAAGTTGTGCCTCGTCCCTTCTATCCTGCAAGGTGGTGCCTGCCTTTCCTTTTTCATTTCTCAGCTTGTTTTTTACGGTGTTTCGGTCGGTTTATCCCAACAGTCGCTGCCTGTTTAATTTTGAGCGTATTTAATTAAAGTTTATTTAAAGTTTTTCAAAATTCTTTCCCTGTCCTCATTCTCTTTATCGTTTTTATGATATAGTTCTACAAAAATTATTTTCTCTTCTTTTTCAAAATGAGCATAAATTAATCTCAAACCCGTATTTACACCTCTCCCTTTTAATGCCCTGCACGCAATCTTTTTTACTTTTATTACGCAAGTTTCCAATCCCAGATTATCAATACGAAAACTAAAGGGTGGTCTTTCTTCGGGTTTTACTTTTAAGATCGTTTTTACATCCTCCAAATCATCGTTTAAGGTTCTATACCTTTTAAGAAGTTGTTTTAAATCTTTGTCAAACGCTGTAAGTGTATCAAATTCCATCTTTATTCTTCATTTTCGTTATACATCCTCACAGAATAAGGCTGTTCTCTATAGAAAGCTAATTCATAACTAATATCTTTACCTTCTTCTGTAACTTCCCAGGGCAAATCTTTATGAGAATAAGAGCTTATAGCAGCAGCAGACCAATCACTCATTTGTTCTATTACTTTATCAATAACATCTTTTTCACTTGCTTTCAATTCCATCAAATCTGCTTTCACAAGCGGGATGTAGCGGGTTTGCATTTTGTCATAATATTCTGTCTTAATTCTTTGTATTTGCTTATCCTCTATCATTTGCATGATAATGGTATCTAATTTTTGTGGTACCGGTCCATAAGGTAATTTGCGATATTTAGCACCTGTTAAATGTTCTTCATACAATTCGTAATAATTGAAATCAGAAAAATACAACAACTTATTGAGGACTGTTTCACCCACATTTGGTTTCCCTGCACATCGCTCTAAGATGTATAATAACACATTTTTAAACTTATTGAGTTTTAAGATTGGTACAGAAATTCGTTCCTCAGATTGATTAGTTTTAATTTCAGCTTTGCCTTCTACATCTTCACTCACCGTAAAATCTTTAGACATAAAATCATCTAAAGAAAAACCCAATATCATTGATAAGCTCTGCAATTCAAGTATATCAACACTTCTGTTACCCAGTTCTATTTGAGCCAAAGACGGTCGGGATATTTTGACACTTTTCGCTAAATCTTCCTGCGATAACCCCTTCATTTTACGAAGTTCAGTTATCCTTTGGCCAATTTGCTTTTGCGACAGTTTTAAGTTCATAGTTTTTTTTATTAATACCACAAAGATAAGCATTGTTTTATAATAAAACAAATAATTGTTTTGTTTTTTATTAACATAATTTATCCTGCCAAGCCGAATTTGCAATTTGGCTTAAAATACATGGCAATTTGTAATTGTCTCCCCTTGGAATGAGGCTATTCCTTGTTCCCTATATATTGCTGGTATAGCCTATCCAGCAAGAGCCTGAGAGCCCTAAGGTTCTACCTTTCAAAAAGGTAGAACCTTTAAAATAATTATAAGAGGTTTTGTGAATAAATGCCATTTAGCAAGTAGGTACATTTGCAAAAAATCTTTTCGTGCTTTTCAAAAAATACAAATAAATTCTATCTTTGTAAACTTAAAATAAAAAGCAACTTAGCAATAAATTCATAAAAAAATGAGAAAATTACAAATGGTTGACCTAAAAAGTCAATATGAGAACATGAAAGCAGAAATTGATGCTGCTATACTCAATGTGGTAAGTTCAACGGCTTATATTAATGGACCCGAAGTTAAAAATTTTCAAGCTGAATTAGAGCAATATCTTGGTGTAAAACACGTAATACCTTGTGCCAATGGAACAGATGCGCTGCAAGTAGCAATGATGGCATTGGGATTAAAACCTGGTGATGAAGTCATCACTGCATCTTTTACGTTTGTTGCCACCGCAGAGGTGATTGCTCTTTTGGGCTTAACCCCTGTTTTGGTTGACGTTTTACCAGATACATTTAATATTGACCCTAAAGCTATAGAAAAAGCAATCACACCAAAAACCAAGGCAATCGTTCCTGTTCATTTATTTGGGCAATCATCCGATTTGGAAGCTGTGATGGCAATTGCCAAAAAACACAATTTATTTGTAATTGAAGATAATTGTCAGGCAATAGGAAGCGATTATATTTATAAAGATGGCAGCAAAAAGAAAACTGGTACTATTGGACATGTGGGCTGCACTTCTTTCTTCCCATCCAAAAACTTAGGTTGTTATGGTGATGGTGGTGCCATATTTACCAATGACGATAAACTTGCCAATGATATAAGAATTATTGTAAACCATGGAATGACCGTTCGTTATTACCACGATTTGATTGGGGTAAATTCTCGTTTAGATAGCATTCAAGCAGCCATACTTCGCATTAAATTAAGCAAATTAGATAATTATGCCAAAGCACGTCAAAAGGCTGCCGATTATTATGATAAAGCCTTTGCAAATAATCCAAAATTAATTACTCCCAAAAGAAGTTCTTTTTCTAATCACGTTTTTCATCAATATACCCTTGTAACCAAAGGAATAGATAGAAACAAGCTACAAGAATTTTTGCAAAGCAAAGAAATACCCGCTATGATTTATTATCCTGTGGCATTGCACATGCAAAAAGCTTATTTAGACCCAAGATATAAAGAAGGTGATTTTCCTGTTACAGAAATGCTATGTAAATCGGTTATTTCATTACCTATGCATACCGAATTGGATGAAGAACAATTGAAATACATTACAGATGGTGTTTTAGCGTTTGTTAATAAAAACTAAACCGATGGAAAAAGAATATTTTGCTCACGAAACGGCAATTGTAGATGAGGGTTGTAATATTGGCAAAGGCACTAAGATTTGGCATTTTTCTCATATCATGTCTAATTGTGTGATAGGTGAAAATTGCAATATAGGGCAGAATGTGGTGGTTTCACCCGAAGTTGTGTTAGGGAAAAATGTAAAAATTCAAAACAATGTTTCGCTCTATACGGGTGTAATATGCGAAGATGATGTTTTTTTGGGACCATCTATGGTTTTTACCAATGTAGTGAATCCCAGAAGTGCGGTAAACCGCAAAGGACAATACACCAAAACTATTGTAAAAAAGGGAGCATCCATTGGTGCCAATGCTACCATCGTTTGTGGTCATAATATTGGAGAATTTGCATTTATAGGAGCAGGAACGGTTGTTACCAAAGAAGTTCCTGCTTATGCGTTGGTAGTTGGAAATCCTTCTAAACAAATTGGATGGATGAGCGAATTTGGTCATCGTTTGAATTTTGATAAAGAAGGAATTGCTATTTGTCCCGAAAGCAAAGAAAAATATAAGCTTGAAAACAATAATGTGAGGAAAATCCAATAATACTTTAAACTTTTCAAATGTATTCAGAAAAAGATAAAATAAAATTTGCGGTTATAGGTTGTGGGCACATTGGCAAACGACACGCAGAAATGATTCAACGCAACGAAGAAGCCCAATTAGTTGCTTTATGCGATATTAAACCCAAAAAAGAGCTTGGTATTGATTCGTATAATGTTCCTTTCTTTTCAAATATTGAGGATTTGCTTGCCTCTGACATAGCGTTTGATGTGCTTAATGTATGTACACCTAATGGTTTGCATACCGAGCATTCTATCAAAGGATTGGAAAGTAAAAAACACATTGTTTGCGAAAAACCAATGGGTTTAACTACTGCAAGTTGCGAAACTGTTATTTTTAAATCATTACAAGTTTCAAAACAATTGTTTTTGGTAATGCAAAACCGATATTCGCCTCCTTCGCAATGGATAAAAGAGGTTATTGAAAAGAAAATCATTGGAGAAACCTTTCTGGTTCAATTAAACTGCTATTGGAATCGCGACGAACGTTATTATAAAAAAGGAAATTGGAAAGGAGTAAATGATTTGGATGGAGGCACCTTGTTCACCCAATTTTCCCATTTTATTGACATTATGTATTGGCTTTTTGGCGATATTAAAGACATACAAGCAAAATTTAATGATTTTAATCACAAAGACCTTACCGAATTTGAAGATTCTGGCATGATTTCTTTCAACTTTATCAATGGCGGGATGGGTTGCATCAATTATTCTACTTCAGTTTGGGATACTAACCTTGAAAGCAGCATTACCATTATTGGAAGCAATGGAAGTATTAAAATTGGTGGACAATATATGAATGAAGTTGAATATTGTCATGTAAAAAACTATGAAATGCCAAAATTAGCTCCGGTAAATCCCGCAAATGATTATGGAACCTATAAAGGTTCTGCTGCCAATCATCATTATATTATACAAAATGTTATAGACACCTTAA
>MNXO01000169.1:6118-20013 GCA_001872995.1 Bacteroidetes bacterium CG2_30_32_10
GCCTTAGAAGGGTTGAAAGTAGTAGATATTATTGAAAGAATCTATTCCTTAAGAAAAGCAAACAGAAAAAATTAATTTAATAAATATATATTATGAGCATTTACAATAAATTAATAAACAAAGAAACCAAATTATCGGTCATAGGATTGGGTTATGTGGGTTTACCAATTGCACTTGAATTTGCTAAAAAGATTGCTGTTATTGGGTTTGACATAAAACCAGACAGGGTTGAATTGATGAAAAAGAAAATAGACCCAAGTGAGGAGTTAGAATCAAAAGCATTTGATGGTTGCGATATTATGTTTACCGCCAATCCAGAAGATTTAAAACAAGCTACTTTTCATATTGTAGCTGTACCAACACCCATTGATTCGCATAACTTACCTGACCTTAAACCACTACTATCTGCCACAAAAACAGTAGGACAAGCTTTAAAAAAAGGCGATTATGTGGTGTATGAATCTACTGTTTACCCTGGTTGTACCGAAGAAGATTGTATTCCTATTCTTGAAAAAGAGTCGGGTTTAAAATTTAATGTTGATTTTAAAATTGGTTTTTCTCCAGAGCGGATTAATCCTGGTGATAAAGAACATACCATCACCACGATTAAGAAAATTGTTTCAGGCTCTTGCAACGAATCTCTTGATAACATAGCAAAAACTTATGAATTAGTTGTAAAAGCAGGTGTTCATAGAGCATCTTCCATTAAAGTTGCTGAGGCAGCTAAAATTATTGAAAACACCCAAAGAGATGTTAATATTGCTTTGATGAACGAGCTTTCTATTATTTTCAATCGGATGGGAATAAATACGTACGAAGTTTTAGAAGCTGCCGGAACCAAATGGAACTTTTTAAAGTTCTTTCCAGGCTTAGTTGGTGGACATTGCATCGGCGTTGACCCCTATTATCTTACCTATAAAGCCAAAGAATTTAGATACCACGCCCAAATTATTAACTCTGGTCGTTTTGTAAACGATTCAATGGGTTTTTATATTGCTAAACAAACCGTTAAGAAAGCAATAGCTGCTGGAAAAAACATTCTAAACTCAAAAGTATTGGTGATGGGTGCTACTTTTAAAGAAAATGTAAGCGATATTCGAAATTCTAAAGTGGCAGATGTGGTTTGCGAATTAAAATCTTATGGTGTAAATGTGGATATTGTGGACCCCTATGCCTCTTCAAAAGAACTAAAACATGAATATGGCTTTGAACTTACTGAAAAAATTGCTAATAATTATGATGCCATTATAGTTGCGGTTAATCATCATCAATATGTAGGTTTAGATGAGGCTTATTTTAAATCTATTTCCTCAGAAAAGGGAATTTTAATTGATGTGAAAGGAATTTACAGAGGAAAAATCAAAGAATTAACTTATTGGAGTTTATAAAAATTATTGAATGAAGAAAATACTTATTACTGGTGGTACAGGATATATTGGTTCTCATACCGTTGTTGAATTACAGCAAAAAGGGTACGAGGTTATAATTATTGATAACTTATCCAACTCTTCTGAAAGCGTAGTTGATTCAATTGCTCAAATTACGGGCATTAAACCAACCTTTAAAAAGATTGATCTAACAGATAGCAAAGCCACCGCTGCTTTTTTTGAAAAATACAAACAAATAGATGGCGTAATTCATTTTGCAGCTTTCAAAGCCGTTGGTGAATCTGTAGAAAACCCTTTGAAATATTATCATAATAATTTGTTTTCCTTGATAAATCTTTTGGATTGTATGAAGAAGAATCAAATCAACAACATAGTTTTTTCTTCTTCTTGCACTGTTTATGGAGAACCCGATTCGCTTCCCGTTACAGAAAAAGCTTCTATAAAAAAAGCTCTTTCTCCTTATGGGAATACCAAGCAAATTTGCGAAGAAATAATTACAGATACTACTAAAACTTCGAGTTTACAAAGCATTTTACTTAGATATTTCAATCCTATTGGTGCACATAGTTCTGCTTTAATTGGTGAATTACCTTTGGGCATACCTAATAATTTGATTCCTTATATTACACAAACAGCTATTGGAAAGCGTTCTATTCTAAATGTATATGGAAATGATTATCCAACGCCAGATGGTACTTGTTTGAGAGACTACCTTCATGTAGTTGATTTAGCAAAAGCACACGTGATAGCTATTGACAGATTATTAGAAAACAAAAATAAATCAGCGTTAGAGGTGTTTAATCTTGGAACTGGTAATGGGTTTTCTGTATTAGAAGTGATTAAAACTTTTGAAAAAGTTTCTGGAGTAAAACTAAATTATAAAATTGTTGAGCGGAGAGCAGGCGATGTTTCTCAAATTTTTTCGGACTGCGAATTGGCAAATAAAGAATTAGGTTGGAAAGCAAAATTAGGACTTGACGAAATGCTCAGTTCTTCTTGGAAGTGGGAAAACTATATTAATAAAACAACTAAATAATTATATTTTATGATGACTAATTTTAAAAAAAAAATTTTAATAACAGGCGGAGCTGGTTTTATTGGTTCGCATGTGATCCGATTGTTTGTTAACAAATATCCCGATTATCATATCATCAACCTTGATAAACTCACTTACGCAGGCAATCTTGCAAATTTAAAAGACATAGAAACAAAACCAAACTACACTTTTGTAAAAGGAGATATTGTTGATGGTAACTTTATGGCTGATTTATTTAACAAACATACGATTGATGGAGTAATTCATCTTGCAGCAGAATCGCACGTAGACCGTTCCATTGCCAATCCAATGGAGTTTATAATGACCAATATTGTGGGCACCGTCAATTTGCTTAATGCAGCAAAATCGAGCTGGAAAGATAATTTTTCTAATAAAAGATTCTACCATATTTCAACTGATGAAGTATATGGTTCTTTGAGTAACGAAGGCTTTTTTACCGAAAGCACTTCCTATAGTCCAAATAGTCCCTATTCTGCATCTAAAGCAAGTTCAGATCATTTGGTAAGGGCGTATTATCATACTTATCAATTACCCATTGTTATTTCAAACTGTTCAAACAATTATGGCTCCCATCAATTTCCCGAAAAACTGATTCCATTGATGATTCATAATATCAAAAACAACAAACCACTTCCTGTTTATGGTAAAGGAGAAAATATTAGAGATTGGTTATTTGTAGAAGACCACGCCAGTGCTATTGATATCATTTTTCACAAAGGTAAAGTTGCCGAAACCTATAACATTGGTGGTAACAATGAGTTAAAAAACATTGATTTAATTTATCTTCTTTGCAGTTTGATGGATAAAAAACTCCATAAACCCAAAGATTCTTCTATGAAACTTATTACTTACGTTAAAGATAGGGCTGGTCACGATTTACGTTATGCCATAGACTCTTCAAAATTACAAAAAGAACTTGGGTGGCAACCTTCTCTCAAATTTGAAGAAGGTTTAGAGAAAACCGTAGATTGGTATTTGGCAAATGAAAAGTGGTTGAATGAAGTAACCTCTGGAGCCTATCAAAATTATTATACCAATCAATACGAGAAAAGATAACAATATAAGGAAGAATTATATTTTCCAAATACTTTTAGGAATAGCATGCTTGTTAATCATAATAGCTATGGTCTTTAGTTCGATATAAGATTTAGAAAGGTAAACAAAACCATCATTTACAGCATTGCCCCAAGAGTTTTTAACAATGTAATAGGTGGTTCCATTTTGGTCTTTGGCTTTTCCAACAATGTGCATCAAGTGGTCAACGGTGGTTGAATGGTCGTCAAAAGCGGCTTGCCTGATTGTTTCGGTTATTATTTTTTCTTTTTCGGGTTTTTCTGAAGGTTTGTTTTCCATTGACTTTAAAGGAACAACAGCAATTCCAATATTTGCAAAATATTCTACCTCCGACACATCGCCATCCCATACAATTGAAAAGCCTTTATTAATGACAGAATCAATAATTGTCATAAAATCTGTTAAGCATACATTATAATATGCAGCAGATGCCCAGTTGAATTTATCTTCTAATACAAATAAAGTATTATAAGGATGATGAGTATATGAAGTTATTTCTATGTAATCGTCGGGATTAAACTGCAACATATTCATAAAACTTAAAGAGGTATAGTTTTCCCCTTGGTATTTGAAATATTTTGGAACTTCTCCCAAACAAGAATCGAGTGTTTTGTTAATTGACGGAAGCCATCTTGGCGAAACTTCTCCTCTTTTTTTATTCGCAGTACTATCAACGATTGTTTTTAAAATTTTATCCAATGTAGTGTGGTCGTGATAAGTTTTATTTTCTAACAACCCACTAAATATGTTTTCGGGCATTATACCAAAACTTTTTATTGTTGTCATTACATCGTGTGCTTGACCTCCTGGAGTGAAAAAGTTGTATCCTTGCATACGAATGAATTGCTCGGCTTTTCGAGGATAAGTGTTATGAACGATAAACATTTCGGACAGGTCAAACTCGCCTTTACCCATTCTGATTAATTCTGTTTCAATAAAAGAAATGGTCGCAAAACTCCAGCAAGTACTTGATTGTTGCTGATCCTTCACGGTGGTTGTTTTCAAGAGTTTTTCAAGAGTAAAATGATACCCATTAATATTTGTTTTTTGAGCGACTACTTCAGAGCACCATAAAACAACGAAAAAAACAAATAGCAAATAACGAATAAGTTTCATGTGTGTGCAATTATTACAATTTATATCTTACAAAAAAGGGCTTGTTTTAAAGCAAGCCCTTTTATTATTAAAATTATTTGTTAGGCAATTCTTTTAACCAAGTCAACTAAACGATTAGAGTAGCCAACTTCATTATCGTACCATGAAACTACTTTAACAAAATTACCATTAATAACTTGTGTTAAAAGAGAATCAAAAATAGAAGAATGAGTATTACCAATAATATCTGTGCTAACAATAGGGTCTATACAGTATTCAAGAATTCCTTTCATAGGACCGTCAGCAGCTTTTTTCATAGCTGCATTTATTTCTTCTTTGGTAACATTTTTAGATAATTCGCAAGTTAAATCTACCACAGAACCATCTGGTGTAGGTACACGCATAGAGAAACCATCTAATTTTTTATCTAATTCAGGAATTACTAAACCTACTGCTTTTGCTGCTCCTGTTTTTGTTGGAATAATTGACATTGCAGCAGCCCTTGCTCTTCTAAGGTCTTTGTGAGGGAAATCAAGAATTACTTGATCGTTGGTATAAGAATGAATGGTGTTCATCAAACCTCTCACAATACCGAAATTATCGTTTAGAACTTTTGCTATTGGTGCAAGACAATTGGTAGTGCAAGACGCATTTGAAATAAACTGATGTTCTGGTTTTATTTTATCATCATTTACACCGAGCACTACAGTTAAGTCAACGTCTGTACTATTATCAGCAGGAACAGAAAGAATTACTTTCTTTGCTCCAGCCTGAATGTGTTTACCCATTTTTTCTCTGTTTCTAAACACTCCGGTACATTCAAGAACTACGGATACGCCTAAGTCTTTCCAAGGTAGATTTGCGGGGTCTTTTTCTGCATATATCCTTATTCTTTTGCCATTTACTACCAGAAAATCTCCGTCAGCACTAACTTCTCCTGGGAATTTGCCATGTACCGAATCGTATTTCAACAAATGAGCCAAGGTTGCGCAATCTGTTAAATCGTTGATTGCTACTACATCAATGTCGTTGTGTTTCATCAATGCTCTAAAACTAACTCTGCCTATGCGGCCGAATCCATTAATTGCTAATTTAATTGTTGCCATATTTTTATTATTATTTTATTGATTTGAGTTTTTTATTTGTATTATCTTATAATTGTAACACTTCCTTGGTATTTAGTGCCATCAGAAAGTTTAATAATGAAAAAATATACCCCATCCGAAAGATTACCTCCGTCCCAATCGTTTTGGTAGTTATTGGTTTCGAATACCTTTTTGCCCCATCTGTTTAAAATTACCAATTGACTATTGGGATATTCAATCAAATGCTTGATAATAAACCTGTCATTATAACTATCCCCATTGGGAGTAATTACATTGGTTGTTTTGATAGGACATTTAATGGTAACTTTCACCTCATTGCTAATAAATTCTGTCTTGCAACTGTCAATTACCAATGCATGGTATAAATAAAATGGTTTTTCTTCTTTGGCACTGTATGTTGGCAAAGTAATTTGACTAATTTCTCCTTGTGGCGCAGTTGTTGTGTCTGTTGATATACCTTCTAACCAATAAACCTTAAAAGGTTTAACACCACCTGTAATTATTGCTGTTAGCGTAGGTATTCCTCCACTTTCATTACAAACAGTGGTATCTCCAATTGCTTTCACAGTTAAATCATCTGTGTTTTTTAATAATAAGGTTGCTTTTACAGTATCGCTAATACATTGCGAAAACCCTGCCCCTGTCAGTTTAACTATAATAGTTTCAGTTGGTTCGCTAATATTATCTGGGTTGGCTTTAATATTGATTTTGGCTTGCTTTTGATTGGCTTCAAAAATAACAAAATTGGGCATATTACCGCCCAGTGAATCTTCATAATCTGTTCCATTCAAAGCAGTTCCACCAATTTCAAAATTAAGTGTATAAGGTGTTGAAGTTACTGTATCTCTTGTAAAAATAAAAGAAGCGGTGCCGCATTTTTCAACCATACCATTATCCCCATTGTTGCCTTTAACTGTAACAGAATAATGGGTTGACGAAAAGCTACCAGCTTCTAAAAATAAACCAGAATCAAAATTATGATTCTGTCGTGCATCGCCTATAGCAATATCAAGGGTATAGGTTTTACAATGTTCTACTGGACAAATTGCAGTTAATACGGTTGTGTAACCATTAAATTTAAATATAGAACCGCCTACATTGGAACGATAGTACTGACTAAAAGTTGGACTTGTAATACTATCAATTCTTATTTCAGTGGTGGTTTTGGGAAATAATGCAATATTTTTATTGTTATATGCTTGCCCAGTGATAAAAAATCCAAATACATCCTTTGAAATTTCGCTAAAAGGCAAAAATTCTTCTGATGCAAAAACATAGCGAAACCAAACGGTATCGGTTAATGGAGTAAAGTTAATGCTAATTATATTAGCATCATAAGCGGGACCAGGAGAAAGCAAAGCATTTAAAGCAGGGAATCCCATGACATCATAAAGGTTTCCGCTAACAGTATCTGCAGCATTGCCAAGAATTTCTGATACATTTCCATTAGAGATTACAAAGCCTTCGTTAATTCCTAAATTTGAAGAAACGCCTCCACTAAAGTTTCCAAAGGAATGTTCAGCATCTCCTAAAAAGGTTACACTATTGATTATAATGCCAGAATTAGAAAAATATTTCTGAATCAAGTCTTGTGCTTGCTTATAGGAATAGTTGTCTTTTATTACAAGTTGTGCTTTCAAACCATTGGTATATGAAAATAGTAACAAAAACAACAGCAATAAGTTTCTTGCCAAAATCTTTATATTTTTTTTATGTATTTGCATCACTTTTCTTTAAATAATTTTTTCAATTTGAAATTTCATCCAAAGATAAAAACAATTCCAAAATCATTGTAGAATTATCTTTTTAAAAAATCAAAATTTCATTTTTAATTCAAATTATTATCAATTGATTTGTTTGAATAATAAAGAAAAACTACTTTTGCCTCCGCCAATCTTTATCATTGAATTATTATTATTTCAATTTTTAAAATATTATTTTATGAATCCATTGATTAATGCTTACATCCAATCAAATAAAGATCGTTTTCTTGATGAACTATTTAGTTTATTGCGCATTCCTTCTATAAGTTCAAGTTCAGAACATCAAGAAGATATGCTGAAAACGGCAACGTTTTTAAAAGACAAGCTTACCGAAGCAGGTGCTGAAAAAGCAAGACTGATTTCAACCGAAGGTTTTCCTGTGGTTTATGCCGAAAGAATTATTAATCCCAATTATCCTACGATTCTGGTTTATGGTCATTACGATGTGCAATCAATTGAACCCATTGAATTGTGGACTAATCCACCATTTGAACCTATTATAAAAGATGGCAAAATATATGCACGTGGTGCTGATGATGACAAAGGTCAAATGTATATGCAAATTAAGGCTTTTGAATTGTTAAACAAAAATAATCTGCTGAAGTGTAATGTTAAGTTTATGCTTGAAGGTGAAGAAGAAATTGGTTCGCCTAGTTTAGATAATTTTTGTAAAGAAAATAAAGAATTGCTTAAGACAGACATCATTCTTGTGTCTGATACAGGAATTTTATCAATGGAAAATCCTGCAATAACTGTCGGTTTGCGTGGTATTTCTTATTTTGAAGTGGAAGTTACGGGCCCAAACCGCGATTTACACTCAGGACATTATGGTGGTGCTGTTGCAAACCCTATCAATATTCTTTGTGATATGATAACAAAATTGCATGATGCCGACAACAAAATAACTATTCCTGGTTTTTATGACGATGTAATTATTGTTACTGATGAAGATAAAAATGAATACGCAAAGTTTCCTTTCAATATTGAAGAGTATAAAAATGAAATAGGAATACCCGCAATATATGGTGAAAAAAACTTTACCACTTTAGAAAGAACTGGTATTAGACCTGCATTAGATGTTAATGGTATTTGGGGAGGTCATATTGGCGAAGGCTCTAAAACAGTAATTCCTTCAAAAGCTTTTGCTAAAATATCTATGCGTATCGTTCCAAATCAAAAGGCTGAAAATGTTGCTTTGTTATTTGAAAATTATTTTAAATCTTTAGCTCCAGAGGCTGTTAATGTAAAAGTTAGTTATTTCCATGGGGGTAATCCTTTTTTATCGCCAACAAATACCAAAGCATACATTGCTGCAAGCAAAGCGTATGAAGATGTTTTTGGCAAAAAACCACTTGCATATAGAGGGGGTGGAAGCATTCCTATAATCAATCTTTTTGAAGAGACGCTTGGTGCTAAATCAATTCTGATGGGATTTGGGCTTGAAAGCGATGCCATTCACTCTCCAAACGAAAACTTCCCTGTAATTAACTTCTTAAAAGGTATTGAAACCATTACTGCCTTTTATAACTATTACTCCTAAAGTTCAAAGATTTTATAAATTTAAAAGTAATGTTTTTAAATAGCATTACTTCTTGTTTTCTGCTTTCTTAGAGCAATAAATCATTCAATTGATTTTTTTGCTTCATTATGGAATTTAAAAAATTACTGCATCTCTTTATCTGAAATTCAGTAATTAATTAACTTTTAAAAACCATACATTATGAAACGGAAAACATTAAAATTTACAGCAATTGCCGTCATCGTTCTGATTGTAACAGGCATCTTCGGCTTAACAAAAGCAGGCAGTTATTATTTACAGCTTGCCGAAAACGAAATTATAAAGAACATTAAAGAGAAGTTTGCTCTTTATAATGAACAATTTCCTGAAGACAGGGTTTACCTTCAATTCGACAAACCTTTCTATCAACCAGGAGAAACAGTTTATTTCGGTGCTTATATTAGAAACGGAACCGATTTGAAACCCTCTATTAAAAGCGATATTCTTCATGTAGAATTTATAGTACCCAAAGGCAATGTTGAAAAAGAAATAAAAATCATTGCAAAAAACGGCAAAGCCATTGGCGATTTCACCTTAGATGCTAATGCACCCGGTGGAATGTACAAGGTGAAAGCCTATACCAATTGGCAGAAAAACGAAACCGATACCGTTTTCTTTGAAAAAGACCTTCAAGTTCAAAACATCGTTTTGCCTAATCTTAAAATGAAGCTTGATTTTGAAAAGAAAGCATTTGGCGTTGGCGACGAAGTGGTAGCAAAATTGGAGTTGAATACCAACGAAAACAAACCTCTTGCAAATCAGAATTTCAAATATGTAGTTAATTTGGATGGTGTAAAATTTATAGAAAAACCTTTTTCCACAGATGCGGAAGGCTTGGCGTTCATCAAGTTTAATTTACCTAAAACCTTGAAAACTTCTGATGGTTTGGTAAATGTGATGATTGATTACCAAGGCAACACAGAATCTGTGTCTCGTTCTATTCCTATTGTATTAAATAAAATTAAATTGGCATTGTATCCCGAAGGTGGCGATTTGGTTTGTGGTATTGAAAGCAATGTTGCTTTCAGAGCTATTAACGAATTTGATAAACCCGCTGATGTGGAAGGCTTGGTTTATAATAAAGACAATAAAGTTGTTGGTAGTTTTAATAGTTTTTATCAAGGTATGGGAGCTTTTACTTTAAATCCTGAACCAGGACAAAATTATCATGTTCAGATTACCAAACCAGCAGGAATTGAAGATTTATTTGAATTACCAGAAGCTTTAAATCGTGGTTATGTTATTTCTATAGACAATACAAAGCAAGGCGAATTGAACCTTCACATCAAAACAACCGAAAGTGAAGAATTATCTGTTGTTGCTCAGGTGAGAGGTCAGATATATTATACCAATGCCATTAAATCAGTTAAAGGAGACAACCTTGTTGTTATTCCAACCGGTGATTTTCCTGCTGGTGTGGCTCAAATTACTTTATTCGATAGCAAAGGAATAGCTCGTTCAGAACGTCTTGCTTTTGTGAACAAAACCTCTCAATTAAATATTTCTATTCAAACAGATAAAGAAAAATATTTACCGAGAGAGAAGGTAAAACTTACCATCAACGTAAAAGATGACAGAGGAATGCCAATGCCTGCAAATCTTTCTTTGGCAGTGGTTAACGACCAATTACTTTCGTTTGCTGATGATAAATCGGGCAATATTTTATCAAAACTTTTATTAGAACAAGATATTAAAGAAAAAGTAGAAGAACCTGCCTTTTATTTTAGCAATGACGCTAAGTCTGATAAAGCATTAGACTATTTACTAATGACTGCCGGATGGAGAAGATATACTTGGGAACAGGTGCTGAACGAAGAATTGCCTCCTCTTGCTTTTAATAGCGAAAAAGCAATTATTACAGGAACACTGTTAGATGCTTATACTTACAAACCCATAACAGAAGCAACTTTAAAAATTAGTGGCAAATGGATGTTGGTTCATACCGATAAAAAGGGATTCTTTACGCTTAAAAATGTTGATTTGTCTGAACCTACTGTTTTGTATGCTTCTGCAAACGGTTATACCAATCTTTCTCAAAATATAACTGATTATTCTCAAAACCAGGTTTATTATATGTATTCTCAGAATTATTATGGCTATAAATACAATGTGGATGATTGGGGAGGTTTCAATAAAAAATTTGCTGAAATTCCTCAGGCACCTAATTTAGCTGGTGGCAATAATTTGGATGTTGAAAGAAATGAAGTAGTAAATATAAATAAAGTTAAAACAAAAACGCCTTTGGTTAAAAAGAACGATAAACTTGTGGTTGAAAAAAATAATTTAGAACCTATTGAAGTTGTTGATAAACCAATGGTTGTTAATTTAGATGCCAATGTAAAAGACCTTAGGTTGGCTGATTTTGAATTAGAAAAACAACCCCTCGTTAACAACCAAGTTACTTACTACAGAGCAAAGAAATTTGCTGCTCCTCTTTACAACAAACCAGAAAAAGTGGAAGTAAGAACCGATTTCCGCAATACTATATTCTGGGATGGCGCTATTGATGTTGATAAAACAGGAAAAAAAGTGATAGAGTTTTATAATTCTGATGATATTTCTTCTTTTAGAGTGAGTGTAGAAGGCATCAGTCCTTTTGGATTAGTTGGCAGAAATGAAAAAACTTTCTTTACCCAACTTCCTTTTGCTATGAGTACCAAAGTTCCAACGGAAGTAATTACGGAAGACCTTGTGTACATTCCTTTAACTTTAAAAAACAACACCTTAAATACCGTTAATGGAAAACTTACTGTTAAATCTCCAGCAGGCTTAAAATTAATTACTCCTATTACTTTTGACCAATCTATTGCAGCCGGAAAAACAAAAACCATTTACCTCGATTATAAAGTTTTAAATACTCCCGGTGAAGGTGAATTTGAAATTTATTTTGCCAGCGATGGTTTAAGCGACGCTTTTGTTCAGAAAATAAAGATTAGTCCTAAAGGATTTCCAGTTACAGCTTCTTTTGCAGGAAAAGATGGACAGAGAGATTACTTTGCCAATATTGCAAACCCTGTTGATGGCTCTATTACCGCTTCTCTCACTGCTTTTCCAACGGTTGTTTCCGATTTGTTGAAAGGCATAGAATCAATACTGAGAGAACCTTCTGGTTGCTTTGAACAAACTTCCATGTCAAGTTATCCAAATGTGATGGTGATGGATTATCTGAAAACAACCGAATCGAAAGACGAAAAGTTGTTGGATAATTGTAAAAGACTTTTGGATGCAGGTTACAAAAAATTGATTTCTTTTGAAGCAAAAGATAAAGGTTACGAATGGTTTGGGGGCTCTCCTGCCCACGAAGCACTTACTGCTTATGGTTTGATGCAATTCAACGATATGAAAGATGTTTATAAAAATGTGGACCAAAAGATGATAGACCGCACCGCCAATTGGTTGTTGGAGAAAAAAGATGGCAGTGGTGGATTTAAGAGAAACCCAAGAGCATTGGATAATTTTGGTGGAGCAAACGAAGACATTACGGCTGCATACATAGTTTATGCCCTTGCAGAAGCCGGATACAATGATATTAAGAAAGAATACGAAAAATCTTTTAAAGATGCCTTGAATACAAAAGACCCTTATATCCTTGGTTTGATAGGAAATGCTTCTTTTAAATTGAAAGAAACCAAAAATGCCGAAAAAATCATGGAAATGATTTACAGTGCGCAAAAAGAGGACGGGAGTTGGACAGGAAATATTCATTCTATTACGCGTTCTTCAGGAATATCATTAACCATTGAAACCACTTCTTTGGCAATAATGGCAATCTTAAAATCACCCAATCAAAAATACGAGGCTTTAACAAAAGCAGTTGAGTTTTTAGTGAAATCGCGCGATGGTTATGGTGCTTTTGGTTCTACCCAAGGGACAATACTTGCCTTGAAAGCCTTAACAGAATTTGCAAAACAATCGAAATCGGTGAAAGAAGATGGTATTCTTGAGTTTTATGTAGATGGGAAAAAAGTAGCAGAAAAACAATACAAAGCGGTCGATAAAGATGCGATTACTATTGATAGTCTTCAGAATTATATTGTAGCAGGCAAACACAATTTCAAAATTAAATTTGCCGGAACTAAAAATCCATTACCTTATGCTTTCGCCCTTGGTTGGAATACTTTTATGCCTAATAGCTCAAAAGAATGTTTGGTAAATTTAACAACCACACTTGCCACCAAAACGGCAAATGTAGGTGAAACAGTTCGTTTAAGCATTGTGCTTAAGAACAAAACAAACGAAGGACAACCAAGCACAATTGCTATTGTCGGTATTCCCGCCGGATTAACTGCACAACCATGGCAGTTAAAGGAAATATTGGATAAAAAACTAGTGGATTATTATGAGGTGGTTGGAAACAATGTAGTGCTTTATTACCGCCAAATGGCACCTTCAGAAATTAAAGAGATTAATCTCGACCTTAAAGCAGAAATACCGGGCGAATATCAGGCTCCTGCTTCTTCAGCATATCTTTATTATACCAATGAATTTAAATGCTGGACAGCGATGGACAAGATTATTATTAAAAAAGGAACTTTCTGATAGTATTTATTGGTTTATCAACAGGAAACCTCGGTTATGCCGGGGTTTCTTTGTTTAAAAGCAATGGTATATCTTTATAATCCTAATTAGGGTCTGCTGAATAAATGATTTTTCATAAATATTTTTATGAAAGGCAATCAAAGTATATTTTATTTTTTACTTTTTTCTTGATAAAAAAGATACTGTGTCAATTTCCAAATTATTTTGTAAATATTTTATTTTTTTTTAATTTTACCTACCCGAAAGAAGTCACACGGCGATTGTTTATACCGAATGACTATCTAGTGTAGTGCAACTTTTGTTGCACTACTTTTT